>JBBSLV010000207.1:0-7075 GCA_038233535.1 Tepidisphaerales bacterium
GTTTACGACCCCCGGCTGAAAAAATACGTGATGTTCGCGATCGCCTTCTCGACGGCGGTGAAGGGTCCGGACCGGGTCCGCATTTACCGCTTCACGTCTCCCGACGCGATGAACTGGGTCAAGGGGGACGACGGCAAGCCCGAGCACATCCGGTTCGACCTGCTCGACGCGCGCACCGGGCGCAGCGCTTCCAACACCGACGTGCTCTCGTGCTATTACGACACGACCGATGCCGAGCATCCTTACAAGGGCTGGCTCTGGTTCGCCAATTGGGGCGACCAGGAAGGCATCTATTTCGTGCATTCGTCGGACGGGCGGACATGGAAGCGCGGCCCGCAGGTTACCGGGAACAACTCCCACGTCATCAAGCAGGACGGCCGCGCGGTGAAAGGTCCGAGTGACGTGACCTTGTTCCATCACGATGTGCTGTCGAATCGTTTCCTCGCGTCAATCAAGTTCCACACGTACGAGCCGGTCGGCCCGGGCAACCATCTGCGGTCGCGCGCGTATGCGTTCGTCGATTCGGTGAGCGCGCCGTTTGATGTCGGGAAGGTCGAGCGCATCGCGTTGCTTCCCGCCGCCGCTGCCGCCAACGGGGACCTTCCGCACGACGAATATTACGGGTCAACCGGTTGGCGATACGAATCGCTCTGGCTCGGCGGGTTGAAAATCTGGCACGGGGGAGGGGATTACCCCTACTCGGCGGCGGGCTGCGCGTTTCTCAAGCTGGCCGTCAGTCGCGATGGTCTGAACTGGAGCAAGGTCCAATTCGCTAATGACGCGGGCGAGCCGGAGGTCTTCATTCCCAACGGCCCCGAAGGCGGCAACGAAGGGCGCAACGACGGGGGGTACATGACCGAGTTCAGCCAGGGGCCGCTGCGCATCGACGATGAGCTGATCTTCTATTACGGCTCCTCTTCGTTCGGCAAAAACGAACCGACCGGAAAGCGCGTCAGCGGCGGGGGCATCTTCCGCGCCCGGCTCCGCCCCGACGGTTTCGTCTCCGTCGACCGCGGAACGCTCACGACCAAGCCGCTTCGATTCGAGGGGCAGACATTATCCGTCAACGGCGTCGGACCGATCACGGTGGCGCTGCTCGACGCGAATGAAACGGTGCTCGGATCGGCGGAAATCACCGGCGACTCCTTGCGGCACGAGATCTCGTTCGGCCCCAAGCCCCTCGCCGACCTGTTGCGCGGCAACGCAGCCCGCCTTCGCTTCACGGTCAATGAAGGAGGCCGTCTCTACTCGTTCGAGGCGCAATAAGTAACTGTCTCTAAACAAGAATTAGCCACCGATGGGGCACCGATGCACACCGATTAATTTAATGCAATTCCATCGGTGTGCATCGGTGCCCCATCGGTGGCTAAAATCTCTTGGGAGAAGCGATGCGCGGGCGCAACCCTGTTCACGCGGGCCTCGCGCCGGCCGCTCCATCGGTTCACTGGGAAACGGTATAGGTCAGGTCATCGAAGTAGACCGTCTGGCCGGCGCCGTCGATCCATGGCGTGATGATGCCGAAGCGATCGAATCGCGTGCCGCTCGACTTTTCGCCCTCCATCAGATCGAGACTGGTGACCCTACCGTCCAGCGAGATGCTGATGCGCCCCTTGCCGCCCGCCGCGGCGGGGTTGTATAAAAACTTCCATTCTCGCACCTCGGCGTCGGGGAAGATGTAGGGGATCTCCGGCGAGCGCGGGGCAGGCCTGCCGGCGCCCCCCTCCGTGCGGTAAACCGGATAAAAGAGAAATCCTTCGCTGCTGGGGCCTTCGATGTTGATCCCCATCATGCTTTCGGGGACGGCGTCATTCTGGCTCGGGTTGGTGCGCATGCTCTGTTCGGCGTTGAAGAAGCCGAACATCGTCGTGCTGTCAGTGACGCCGCGCAGCATCACCACCTTGCCCGAGGCCGCGAATGGCTTGTCGAGGGTGAGCGGCCCGATCTCATCGGCATAGTAGGCCATGCTATCCGGATACCGGATGTCGCCGCGGAAGATTTGCCCGCCCAATTCTCCTTTGCCCTTTCCGCCGGCGAAGTTGGTGGGGCTGTAGCCGAAGTCAAAGCGCGGGCGAACGTTGTTGGTCTGGTAGGTTCTGCGATTGTTCTTCTGATCCCACTTCGGATCGCGATCGAAGGTTTCTTTCTCGCCGTTGATGGTGAGATTGTCGAGGTAGATCTCCGTGCCATCGCCGGCGCTCTTCATGACGTTCATCAGCCCGAAACGGTTGAAGATGGCGCCATCGCGCTTGTGTCTCGGGTCGAGATCGCCGACGGCGGTGTAGTCGCCGATGATCGCGGTGACCGAGCCGTTGCCGTTGTTCGCCGTGGGATTATAAGTAAGCGACCACTGATACTTGTTTCCGCCGCTGGGAAGACCGGTGGGATCTTTTCCGTCGCCGGATTTTTTCATGAAAGCGAACGGTTGCGTATCCCCGCCGGCGCGCCACTTCGACGTGCAGTATTCAACGTAGGCGTAAAAGTGATCGCCTCGGCCATTGATGCGGATGGAGACCGTGTTGGGCGTGCGCCATTCGTTGGTGGTTTCGGCGTTAAAGAACCCCAGCAGCAGCTGCGTATCGCCATCGGCAATGGTGAACGTGCCGGAAGCGCGGATCGGATCTTTGAGCGTTTTCGGCTCGATGACCTTGCCATAGAACGCCGGCTCCCCCGCCGCCTGGATAAACCCCCCGATTTCTCCACGATCCCCGCCGGCATGGCTCGTGCCACTGAAGCCGAAATCCTGGCGCACCTGGACCGGCTGATCATTCCGATCGCTGGGACGATTGTTGTGGCCGTCCCATTGTGGGTCGCGGTCGAACGTCTCGCTTTTCATCCTCACGCCGCCGACGCGCCTCTGAGCCATCACGACTCCGGCAAACAGCGCGGTGAGCAGCAGCGCCGCGACAGAAACTTTTTTCATGTGCATCTCGACATCTCCTTTGTGAGAGGTTCGACGGCCGGCGGCCTGTCGTAGTTGTCTTTCTTCAGTCAATGCGGGCGGCTTCCGCCCCGCCCGCGCCGTCGTTGATCAGTCGCAATCCCGCGCGAAGGTAGCCCATCGCGAAGGCCATCCCCGCGTGCCACGGGGCGTCGCACGTCATACGCGGCGTGTGGTCGGGGATCAAGACGCCCTGATAGTCATTGCGCTTCAGGATTCGCAGGAGCTGGATCATATCCGTGTCGCCGTCATCGACAAACGCTTCGACATAGCGCGGCGCTTTTCCTTGAACATTGCGAAAATGGATGTAGCCGATGCGGTTCCGGCGGCTGAGATGATCCACCACCTCATAGATGTCCGAGCCGGGCATTTCGGCGAGCGTGCCGATGCAAAGCTCCAGGCAGTTGTGCGGGGAAGGGGAGAGGTCAAGCACCTTTTCGTACTCGGCTGCGGTGTGCATCAGCCGCGGGGTGCCGCGCAGGCTTGGCATGGGCGGATCGTCGGGATGAGCGGCGAGGCGCACGCCCGCTTCCTCGGCGACGGGCAGCACATCGTTCAGAAAACGTTCGAACCGCTGCCAGAGCTCCTCCCGCTCCACCGTGGGCATGAACCCTGACGGCGCAGCGAGATCGTAAACCATGTTCCAGACCATTCCGTTGGGAATCGGCGTCTCGCGGGGCCCTTCGCGACCCAGATATGCAAGCGACTCCGCGCCGCCCCGCGCCAGCGGAACGAGCGAGTGGCCCCATACCCCGGCGAGACTGAAGTTGTAGCCGATCGTCGGTATCCCCGCCCGACCCACATCGCGGATGATGCGCTTGAGGTGCTCGATCTGCTGGGCGCGCTTCGGCCCGTCGAGAAGAATGTCATGCCAATGCAGGGGATCCAGATTCTCGACCGCTTCCAGTTGGAGGCCCGAAGCGTTGACCGCTCGTTTGAGATCGACGAGTTCGTCGTAGCTCCAGCCCGTGCCGGTGGGTTGTCCCCAACCCGATCCCGTTCCCTGGGCGGCGGGAATCTTTCCGTCGCTGAAGTAATGAACGAGATGCGCCACGAGGTGCGTGGCGCCCGCCTGCGCAGCGAAGCGGAAGTTGTCTTCGTTGAGCATGTGACGGTACAGGCCCAGGCCGAGTTTCATTGACTGCTCCTTGCTTCGATTACCCTGCACAACCGCACAACTCTTTTTGGCAAACTTCGCCCGAATCGGTCGGTTATTTTAACGATTATAATGACCGATTATCTTTTTGTCGATCCCCTTCTCTTGACAAGACCGCTTAAAAGCACATAAGCTCCTCTTTACAAAGTTTCGAAAGTTTGGGGCTTCGGTTTTAGGGCCCACTTAACGAAAGTACCGCCATGAGGAGACAAAGATGGACCTGACCACACTTTCGACGACCTTTGAACGAAATGGATACGCCGCGCCGATCACCGTGCTGGACGAGCGCGAAGTCGCCTCCTACCGCCAGGCGTACGATCAACTGGAGCAGATGCGCAAGGCAAACGGCATCACCGGCCGGCCCACGCAGCAGCACCTCGTGCACAAGCCATTCTGGGATCTGGCAACGCACCCGCGCGTGCTGGAGGTGATCAAGGCCGCGATCGGAGACGACGTCGTGCTCCTTGCGACCGGGTTTTTTTCCAAGCCTCCGGGCGAGGCGGAGAAGTTCGTCGCCTGGCATCAGGACACGACCTACTGGGGGTTGGAGCCGCCATTCGCCGCGACGCTCTGGATTGCGATCGATGACGCCGACATCGAGAACGGCTGCCTGCGCGTGATCCCCGGCACGCACAAAGGCGGGCTGCTCCCCCACGGGCAAAGCGGCAAGGCGGCCAACATGCTGGGCGCCGATCAGGAAATCGATCAGTCGCTGATCGATGAGCGCAAAGCGGTCGATCTCGAACTCAAGGCCGGGCAGGCGTCGCTCCACGACGGCATCACCGTCCACGGATCAAATCCCAACCGCTCGCAGCGCCGCCGCTGCGGGATGACGGTGCGCTTTACCCGGCCGGACGTGAAGCCCGTGCCGGGCGTCTTCATCGATAAGCCCATTCTCCTGGCCGGCGAGGACCGCCACGGCCATTTCCAGTACACCCCGCGCCCCACGTTCGCATCTTGATGAGCCTGCCCAGTACCCAGCCCGAAAATTTCAAGATTCACCGCAGAGATTCACCGCGGAGCCGCAGAGGGACGCAGAGGAGATACGGAAACGGTTGTATTCCCGCGATTTCTTCCTCCGCGCCCTCTGCGCCGCGGCGGTGACTCCGTCGTTTTGGAGAACCTTTCAGTGGATAGTTTCGCTCCGCCGCGTGAGCAGCTTTTGCAGCGCGATGAAGATCAGCAGCAATCCCCCGATGATGATCCGCGCCCACCAGGAGCTGAGCGTGCCTTCGAAGATCAGGGCGGTTTGGATGATGCCGAGGATGAGCACGCCCAGCACCGTGCCCCAGATGGAGCCTACGCCCCCGGTCAGGAGTGTCCCGCCGATGACGACGGCGGCGATGGCGTCCAGTTCCAGCCCCACCGCGGCCGTTGCGTTGCCCGAGCCGACGGACACGGAGTAGACCACCCCCGCCAGCGCGGAGCAGAACCCGCTGAGCGTGTAAATTGCGATCTTCGTGCGGCCCACGGGCAATCCCATGAGGACCGCCGAGTGCTCGTCGCCGCCGATGGCGTAGACGTTGCGGCCGAACGGCGTGAACAGCGCCGCCAGCGCCGCCATCACCGCCACGGCCAGAAATACGATGGCCGACAGCGGGACCGACACGTCGGGCGTGATCGTCAACGTCACCTCGGATAACGCGACGAACGTCGGGTGGCGCAATCCGATCGACTCCAGGCTGATCACCGATGCGATCCCCCGCGCGAGGAACAGCCCCGCTAGCGTCACCAGGAACGGGGCGAGCTGGAAGAAGTGGATCAGGCAACCCATCCCCAAGCCAAACGCCGCGCCCAGCGCGAGCGCCGCCGGCATGGCGGCCCACGGATCCCACCCGCGCTGCGCGAGCGTGGCGATGAGAATGCCCGTGCACGCGATGACCGAGCCGACGGACAAATCAATCCCGCCGGAGAGGATGACGAACGTCAGCCCGATCGCGGCGATGCCCAGCGGCGCGTTCTCGCGGAAGAAGTTCACGAACACGCCCGCCGACGCGAAGTAGTCGTAGCGCAGCGCCGCGGCCGCGTAGAGCAGCGAGCAGACGAGCAGCGTCGCCAGCAGCGGGATGTGCTTGGCGCGCAGCAGCGTGAATCGCCACGGGGCGCGGGACACGGAATCGTCGAGGGGCATCGCGGGTTGCGGCGGGTTCCGGCTCACGCGCGACCTCCGGACGAACGCCGCCGCAGGGGCGCGAAAACCATCTCGCGGAACCTCGGCGCCTGGAGCAGACACACTGCCACGACGACGATCGCCTTCACCACCAGCGTCAGCTCGACAGGCACGTTGCGCGTGAGGATCGTCGTGGTCATCGCCTGGATGATCAGCGCCCCCAGCATTGCGCCCAGGAGATAGAAGCGCCCGCCGGTCAGCGCCGTGCCGCCGATGACGACGGCGAGGATCGCGTCGAGCTCCAGGTACAGTCCCGCGTTGTTGGCGTCGGATGCCTGAATGTCGGAGGCGGCGATCAGCCCCGCGACGCCCGCGCACAATCCGGTGATGGCGTAGACGGTCACGGTCACGAGCCGCTCGTTGATCCCGGCGAAGCGCGACGCGACGCGGTTGTTGCCCACGGCCTCGATGAACAGACCCGCCGCCGTCTTGCGCGTGAGCAGCCCGACGGTCAGCAGCGCGATGGCGACGAGGGTGAGCGTGAATGGCAACCCGAACAGCGCGCCGTTACCGATCATCGCGAAGCCGGGATGCTCGGCCGGGTTTACGGTGATGATCTGCCCGTCGCTGATCAGCTGCGCCATCCCGCGCCCGCTGACCATGAGGATGAGCGTTGCGACGATCGGCTGGACGCGCAGGTACGCGACGAGCAGTCCGTTCCACACCCCCGCCCCCAACGACGCGCCCAGCGCAATGAGCAGCGCCAGCCACAGCGGCTGACCGCGCTCGGCGATGAGGTGGGCCGTCATCGCGCCGGAGATGGCCATCACCGCGCCGACGGACAGATCGACGCCCCCCGTGGCAATGACCA
>JBBSLV010000208.1:0-7062 GCA_038233535.1 Tepidisphaerales bacterium
GACAACGTGATCCTCACGCCGCACGTGGCGTCGGTCAGCGCCAAGGCCGTGCGGAGGTTGCGCGAATCGGTGGCCAACGCCGTTGCGCGGGTCATACGCGGCGAGCCGCTGGTGAACGCGGTCAATGGCGTGAGTGAAGCGCGGGCGGCCCGAGAGTGACCCCGATGACGATTTCTCCTGACGATCTGACCGACTTCTGCGTGCGCGCCTTGGGCGCGGCCGGCGTCAGCGATGCGGACGCATGGACGACGGCGGATGTTCTCGTAACGACCGATACGATGGGCGTCTTCACGCACGGCACGAAAAGCTTGCGCGGCTATCTCCGCCGGCTGCGCGCCGGCGGGCTGCGCGCCGATGCACGTCCCGCCATCACCGCCGAAGGTCCGGCGTGGGCGATCGTTGACGGCGGCTCGGCGCTGGGAATGGTGGCCGCGACGTTTGCGATGCAAACCGCCATCGATAAAGCCGCCGGCGCGGGCATCGCCTACGTGGGCGTGCGGAACACGTGTCACTTCGGCGCCGCGGGTTTTTATGCTCACCTCGCCACGCTCCGCGACATGGTGGGCGTCGCGATGGCGAACGACATCCCCACCGTCTCCGCGCCCGGCTCGCGCGGCGCCGTCACCGGAAGCAACCCCCTGGCGTGCGCGATCCCCGCGGGCCAGGAGCGGCCGATCCTGCTCGACATGGCGATCAGCACCGTCGCCGGCGGAAAAGTCTACGCGGCCCGCAACGAGGGGCGCGCGATCCCGGACAATTGGATCGTCGGCCCGGACGGGCAACCCTCGACCGACAGTGCATTGTTTCCAGAGCAGGCCGCGCTCACCCCGATGGCCGGGCACAAGGGGTACGGGCTTGCGTTGCTGATTGAATCCCTGACCGCCCTCGCGACCGGCGCGGCCATGACATGGCAGGTGCGCAACTGGATTCAGAGCGACCCGTCGTCACCGACCGGGCACGGCGCCGCGTTCGTCGCGATCAACGTCGGGGCGATGAACCCCATCGCACAGTTCAAGTCGCGCGTGGATGAGTTGATCGGCGAGATGCACAACGCTCCGCGAACGCCGGGCGCGGAGCGAATTTACGTCCCCGGTGAAATGGAATGGGAACGACGCGACAAGGCCTTGGCGGAGGGCATCGCTTTGCCGGCGGATGTGATCCAGAACCTGCGAGGCGTTGCGGAAGATCTGCGGCTCGATCTCCCGGCGGCGCTCAGAGATGAAAAAGGGATATTGCCACAGATGGGACACAGATGAACACCGATAAAGCGGAATGGATTTCATCTGTGTCCATCCGTGCCCTATCTGTGGCTAATATTTCCCCTCTGTAGAAAGGACAGCGGACGTGTCAGTGTTCTCGTTGCAGGACAAAGTCGCGATCGTCACGGGCGCCGGTTCGGGCATCGGCGCGGCGATCGCCGAGCGATTCGCCAAGGCCGGCGCTCGCGTCTTCGTTGCCGATAACGCGACGTCGCCGGCGGAAGCGCGACCGTCGAGCGGATCCGCGCCGCGGGCAACACCGCCATTTTCGTCGAGCTTGACGTCACGAGCGAACCCGCGTGCGCCGCGCTCGTCGCGCGAGCGGTATCGGAGACAGGCCGTCTCGACGTGCTGGTCAACAACGCCGGCATCGGACATGTCGGCACGATTCTCGACACGACCAGCGATCACCTCGACCGCTTGTGGTCGGTGAATGTCAAAGGCATGTTCTACCTGTGCAGCGGCGCCCTCCCGCACATGATCGAGCGGCGGGTGGGGTCGATCATCAACATCGGATCGATCGCGTCGGTCATCGGCATGTACGACCGCTTCGCTTACACGACGACGAAGCACGCCGTCGCGGGAATGACCAAGGCCATGGCCCTCGACCACGGCACTTCGGGCGTGCGGATCAACTGCATCTGCCCCGGCCGCGTCGAGACGCCGTTCGTTCAGGCCCGCCTGCGCGAATACCCCGATGCGGAAAAGTACCGCGCTGAGTTCTCCGCGCCTCACGCGCTCAAGCGCATGGCCCAGCCGGGGGAAATCGCAGCGGCGGCGCATTACCTCGCCTCGGACGATTCCGCGTTCGTCACGGGCAGCGAGTTCATCATCGACGGCGGCTACAGCACCGGAAAGTGATCGTTGCGGCGTGACCGCTTCAGCGGCCACGTCTGAAGAGATAGAGAGATAGCTAGAGACATATAAATCCCCGACCCCAGGAACGAAACCTGACATGAAAATTATTCGCTACTCCGATCCCACCGGCGGCATCGCCTACGCATCCCAGCGTCCCGACGGCTCAGCCATCGAGCTTCAAGGCGATCCGCTCACCGGCATGACTGAAACCAGTCGCGCCGCCGCGGTCCACAAGCTTCTCGCCCCGATCGTCCCGACGAACCTGCTGTGCATCGGGCTGAATTACCGGCGCCACGCCGAGGAATCCAACGTCGCCGTGCCGCAGTTCCCCATCCTGTTCATGAAGTCCACCGGCTCGCTCCAAAACCCCGGCGATCCGATCGTGCTCCCCAGACGCCTCAAGAGCGACGAGGTGGATTACGAGTGCGAGCTGGCCGTCGTCATCGGGAAGGCGGCGACGAACGTCTCGAGGGGCAACGCGCTGGACTACGTCGCCGGGTATACCTGCGCCAACGACGTCTCCGCGCGGGACTGGCAGATCAAGAAAGGCGGGAGCCAGTGGTGTCGGGGCAAGACATTCGACACGTTCGCGCCGCTGGGACCGTGCATGGTCACGCCGGATGAGATTCCCAACCCCAACGCGATGAAGATCAAGACGATCCTCAACGGCCAGACGGTGCAGGACTGGAACACCAGCGACATGATCTTTGACGTCCCCGCGCTGATCGAATTCCTGAGCGGCAGCACGACGCTTGTCCCCGGCACGGTGATCCTCACCGGCACGCCGCACGGCGTCGGCATGGCCCGCAAGCCGCCGCTGTGGCTCAAGGCCGGCGACAGCGTGACGATCGAGATCGAAAAGATCGGCGCGCTCACCAATCCGGTGGTGGACGAGTCGATTAAGAGTTGAATTCAAATCCTCTTCTCTCTGCGGTGAATAGTTCGGAATAGGATACGGATGAATACGACGACGAAACACCACTCAGTGAACGATGGGCGCGATGCCGTCGCCAGCCCCGACGCGACCGACCTCCTCCGGCTTTATCAGCAGATGGTCCTGCTCCGGCGCTTCGAGCTGGCGGTGCAGGATCTGTACAAGAACGGGAAACTGCCCGGATTCGTTCACCTGTACATCGGCGAGGAAGCCGTCGCCGTCGGCATTTGCGCGCATCTCGATAAGAGCGACTGGATCACCAGCACGCATCGCGGGCACGGCCACGCGCTGGCGAAGGGGCTATCCGCCCGCGCGCTGATGGCGGAGTTGTATGCGAAGGCGACGGGCTGCTGCGGCGGGCGCGGCGGGAGCATGCACCTCTACGATCCACCGTCTGGACTCTTCGGAACCAATGGGCTCGTCGGCGCGGGCATTCCCCTGGCGGTGGGCGCCGCCATTAGCGCCAAGGCGCGCGGCAGCGATCAGGTGGCGGTCGCGTTCTTCGGGGACGGGGCCGTCAACCACGGAACGTTTCACGAGTCGCTCAACCTCGCGGCGGTGCAGAACGCGCCGGCTGTGTTCGTCTGCGAGAACAACCTGTACGCCACCGCCACCCCACTGGCGCTTGCGACGCGCAACCCCGACGTCGCCAGCCGCGCCGCGGCGTACGCGATTCCTGGCGTGGGGGTGGACGGGAACGACGTGCTGGCGATGTGGACCGACATGCGCGACGCGGTCGCCCGCGCCCGCGCGGGCAAGGGGCCGACGCTCATCGAGGCGCGGACCTACCGCACCGTCGGCCACCACGAAGGCGATCCGCTCTTCGGGACGTATCGCACCAAGGAAGAAGTCGAGCAGTGGAAGGCGCGGGATCCGATCGCGACGTTCCGCAAGAAGCTCTGCGACGAATTGCAGGTTGCCTCAACCGCGGCGCTTGACGCGATCGATGCGCGCGTCGATGAAGAAGTGCGCGACGCGGTGGAATTTGGGCGCACGTCGCCTGAGCCGGATCCGGCGAGCGTGGATCATCACGTGTTCGCCGATCCGATTAATCCGACTGTTGCGGCTAAGCCGCAAGCGGCGGCGCAGACGGTGACGCAGGGCTGGCTTGAGGCCGTGCGCGACGGTTTGGCCGAAGAGATGCGCCGCGATCCGGGCATCCTTTACTTCGGGGAGGGCATCGGAGAGCGCGGCGGAAGCTTCGCCCATACCAAGGGGCTGTGGCAGGAATTCGGCGGCGACCGCATCATGGACACGCCCATCTCCGAGCTGGGTTTCACCGGCGCTGCCATCGGCGCATCGGCCACCGGCTGCCGATCGGTCTCCGACCTGATGTTCGCCGATTTCCTCTTCGAAGCCGCCAGCCAGATCATCCACCAGGCGGCGAAGCTGCGCTACACGAGCAACGGGCGGATGAATGCGCCCGTGGTCATCCGCGCCGGCAGCGGCGAAATTAAAACCGCCGGCCCGCACCACAGCGGGACGTACCATCCGATCTGGGCCCACGTGCCCGGCTTAATCGTCGCACTCCCCTCCACGCCCGCCGACGCCAAGGGGCTGATGAAGACCGCCCTGCGCGCCGGCGACCCGGTGATTTTCCTCGAGCACAAGTCGCTCTTCGCCACCAAAGGCGAGGTGCCCAGCGGAGAGCACCTCGTTCCCTTCGGCGTGGCAAACATCGCGCGACAGGGCAAAGACCTGACCATCGTCTCCGGCGGGCTTTTGCTTCACCGCTGCCTCGAAGCCGCGGCGGCGCTGGAGAAAGAAGAAATCTCCTGCGAGATCATCGACCTCCGCACGATCGTCCCGCTCGACGTGCGGACCATCGCCGAGAGTCTGTCGCGCACGCACCGGCTGCTGGTCGTGGACGAAGGCTACGCGATGTGCGGCGTCGGCGGCGAGATCGCGGCGGCCATGATGGAGATGGCTTTCGACGAGCTGGACGGTCCGATCGGGCGCCTGCACACGCGCACGGTCACGCACCCGTTCAGCCCCACGCTCGAGCGCGAGGCCGTCGTCACCGTAAATAAAATCATCGATGGCGCGAAGGCGGTGCTTTCCGGCACGCCGCGCGTCGAACCGCGCCCCGCGGCGACGGAACAGCGCCCCACGCGCCCTGCCGCGACCGATTTTCATCCGGCGGCGCCCGCCCCGTCTCCCGTGCCCGCCGGCACCCCGGCCGGCGTTCCCGTCGGGCAACTCTCGCCAAAATCCACCTCCAACCCTGCCGCCGCCGGTTCGCCCAACGGAACGCCGCTCATCATGCCGCACGGCGATCTGACGATTACCGAGGCGAAGGTCGTCAAGTGGATTAAGCAGCCGGGCGAAACGGTCCGGCTGGGCGATCCGCTCGTCGAAGTGGAAACGGACAAGGCCGTCACCGAAATCGAGTCGCCGGCGGCGGGCGTGCTGGACGGCATCCTCGCCCCCGAGGGAACCGTCGTCGCCCTGGGCCAGCAACTTGCAACGATTCGGCCACTTTAGCTGAGGCAGTCTATGCCCGTTTCTGACTACTTCGCCGAGTTGTTCGTCGCGGGCCGCTTCGCCGACGCGGGATGGAACGTTTACTTCCCGCACCGTGACCATGGCTTCGACTTTATAGTGTCCAAGACTGCCCAAGGCAGTTGTCTTGTACGACCGGTGCAGGTGAAGGGAAAGTATCCTGAAGCAGGGACGACGGGGCGAAGACTGTACGGGTACTCTGGCTCGCTAACTCAAGTGCATCCAGACATGGTCTTGGTAATTCCGTACTTTTCGGCGACGTCAGAACAGCCTGTTTGCGTCGCCTATTGCCGTTTGCGAAGATTAAGAAACGGCCCGATGGCAAGTACCGTTCGGCACCGGCGAAACTCGATGGCCGTGGGATGCCTGGCCCGCGTCAAGAGTACGCGCAGTATTTTGGTTTGGAGGGTTTGCGGCGTCTCGAAGGACGCAGCTGACCTCTCGCTCCAGCGGAGAGGCCGCAGGTGCGCTGCGCGTTGTTCGAGGTCCGGGCGTTCAGGGCGCAGACGCTTATCCCGGTCATCGATAAACGTCTCGCCGATGCCGGACGCGATGGACGCGCACGATCCGTACGGCGTCCGTGATTGCGTACACGACGCGGTAATCGCCCACGCGAATCCGCCAGTCGTTCTTAGTCCCGGCGAGTTTGCGGCAGCCGGACGGGCGAGGATCGCCCGCCAGCGATCGAATTGCCGCGATCACTCGGTCGTGGACATCAGCGGAGAGTCGGCGTAGATCCCGCTCGGCTGAGCGTTCAAGAAGGACTTGATATGTGCGCGTCACTTTGTTTTTCGAGCCGCCAGATACGCGTCGAGGGAACGATACTGAAGTGGCTTACGCCGTGCCTTGCGGAGCCACGCGATGTCCGCGGCGTCCTCCACGCGCTCAAGCAATTCCCGGTACGCTTCGATGGGAATAATCACAGAGACGGGTTTCCCCTTGCGGGTGACGATATGGGGCTCGGCCAACGCTGCTTTCATGTTGGTTAGTATATCACAGGATCCAGTTCATCGAGCGCTGGTAAATGCCGGTTCGACGGCGTGGCGCCTCAACGTAACACTATGAGCGAGCGATACCTCATCACCGGCGGCGCGGGGAACCTGGCTTGTCAGCTCACGTTCTCGCTCGCACGCCCCGGCGACTCCATCACGCTCATGGACGTCGCCGATCATCCCGCGGCGGCGACGGCCTCGGCCTGCCGTTACATCCGTTCCGACATCTCAGACCGGGACGCTGTTGCCGAATTCGTCCGCGAACTCCGCCCAACGACGATCCTTCACTTCGCCTCGCTGCTCTCCGGCTCGTGTGAGCAAAACCGCGAGCTCGCCTGGCGCGTCAACATGGACGGGACGTTCGCGTTGTTCGAGGCGGCTCTTCACAACGGCGTGGGCAGCGCGTACCACGAGCGTTGAAGGGAATCGGTTGTTTCTTGGTCGCAAACCGCAAGACCGATTTGCACGAACTGCTCCGGCGGCAAGATATGGCATCGCGGATCCATGGGGTCCCCGA
>JBBSLV010000209.1:0-7046 GCA_038233535.1 Tepidisphaerales bacterium
CTACTGACGGCCATACATCATTCGTGTGTATTCGGGCAATTCGTGGCTAACCCTTTTCCCCGTTTTCACGGGATGCATAAGCTGCCGTCTTCGCGGAACTCGAAAGCGCCCCAGGCGATTTCCCAGAGATAGCCGTCGGGGTCGGTGAAGTAGCCGCTGTAGCCGCCCCAGAAGGCGTCCTGGGCGGGCTTCTGGATCGTCCCGCCCGCGGCTGCGGCGCGGACGAGGACGGCGTCGACGTCCTCCTTGACCCGCACGTTGTGGGCCAGCGCGATGCCGCTCCACGTCCCGCGCTGCGCGAGCGGGTCGATCATCGCGTCCTTCGCCAGCTCGTGCAGCGGGTACAGCGACAAACACACGCCGGTCGTTTGAAAGAAGATGACGCCGCGATCAGCCGACCAGGTCGTCGGCAGCCCCAACCCGTCGCGGTAAAAGCGCAGGGAGCGCTCCATGTCGGACACGCCGAGGGTGATGATGCTGATGCGCGGCTCCACGGCCGCGATCATACAAGGCGCAGCCGCGCGCGCCCATTGATGCGCTGTGGCCGACGAACCGGTCTGCTATGCTCGCGCGCATGAAGCCAAACGACGAGAACGGCAACCTCCCGCCCGAGCAGCGACCGTTTCGCGTGCTGATCCTCTCCGGATCGAATCGGCGGCAATACAACTGCCCGGGCGTGGACTCCAAGAGCCGCACGCTCATGCTGCGCATGGCCGAGCGATTGCCGCAGGAGTGGGAGATCGACTACGAAGACCTCGGCAACGTCTATGCCCGGGCGCGCATCCAAAGCTGCAACGCGTGCGTGAGCACCTCCATGGCGCTGTGCTGCTGGCCATGCAACTGCTACGAGAAGGGCTCGTGGGCCGAGCCGGATTTGATGTGGAACCTGGATCTTTACGCCCGGCTGGACCTGGCCGACGCCTGGGCGATCATCGGGCCGGTGAACTGGTACGGGCCGACGAGCAACCTCAAGCTGATGTTCGACCGCCTCGTCTGCATGAACGGCGGCAACCCGCGCGAGGAGCTGATCGAGCACAAGGATCCCGAGCTGGCCATGAAGCTCGAGCACTCCCCGCAGTGGACGGAACTAAGCGCCAACCACCTTGAGGGGCGCACGGCCGGCTTCTTCTGCTACGGCGACGGCGGGGGCGACGAGATGGACGAGAGCGGCCGACCGAAGATCCTGCGGCACAAGCACTACTTCAACCCCGACGCCGAGCCGTTCGACAACGACCGCGACTCATACGCGCCGGTCGTCTGGCAATGCCGCTATGGCGGCGTCGAGGTGCCCGACGACCTGTGGCAGTACGTCGAGTTCGGCAACGGGAAGAAGTACAGCGAGAACCAGGCCGAGGACATGGGCGGTGACGTGTACCCCGAGTTCGACGCGTGGACGGACCGCTTCGCCGCGTTCGTCGCCACGAAGGGCAAAGTGACGCGGGGAAAATGGCGCGCATACGGATTTGAGCGGAAGGGCCACAAATGGAGGGATCTGAAGCTGCTCGTGCGCGACGCGCGGATGCGGTTCGGCATGGCGCCGACCGGTTCGTCGCCGGCGGAGCAGAAGAAGCGGGGGCTGAACCAGGACACCGGCCTTCGCGCCGGGAAGAGCGAGGGGAAGAAGCTGCGCGATTGAACCTGAATCTGAGCATCATCATTCCCGCCCTGAACGAGGGCGAGTGCATCGGTGCCGCCGTTAGCGCGGCCAAGGCGCTGGCCGGCGCGGGGGAAGTGATCGTCGTCGACGGGGGCAGCGGCGACGACACCGCCCAGCGCGCACGCTCGCGCGGCGCGCGCGTGATTGCGTCATCCCGCGGGCGCGGAGCGCAGCTCCACGCGGGGGCGCTCGCGGCCGCGGGCGACGTGCTGTGGTTCCTCCACGCCGATACCACGCCTCCGCCCGACGCCGTCGATCACATCAAGGCCGCGCTGGCCGACCCGCGCGTCGTGGGCGGGAACTTTGCGATCGTGTTCCGAGGGGACTTCTTCGCCGCCCGATTCCTGACCCGGCTTTACCGGCGCCTCGCCTGGATTGGCCTTCGTTATGGCGATTCCGCGTACTTCGTCCGGCGCGAACCCTATTTCGCGGTCGGTGGATTCCGGCATCACCCGATCTTCGAAGACCTGGACCTCCTGCGCCGCCTCCGCAAGCGCGGCCGGTTCGTCCGCGCGGCGGCGGCGGTGACGACCTCAGCGCGACGGTTCGAGAACCGCTCGTTCACGCTGGTCTTTGCCCGCTGGGCGATCCTTCAGGTGCTGTACTGGGTCGGCGTGCCGCCGGCGACGCTGGGCCGCTGGTATCACGACATTCGATTGCCCGGCACGCGACGGTCACCGCGGCGGCGCGCGGCCAACCTTTCACCGGAGCAACGCGATGCGAGGATTTCGCCCACGCCATGAATCGGAACCCCTCCCGGTGTGGGTTTCCGCCGGCGCGGTGCTCGGAACGTTCGCGCTGCTGGCGTTGGCCGAGCGGCGCAGGCCGTTGCGCCTGGGCCGTCACGAGCCCAAGCCGCGGCGTGAGGTCCGCAACCTCGCCGTCGCCGCTCTCGCCGCCGCCGCGGTGCTCGTGGCGGAGTCGCCCGCCACCTCGCGTCTGACGGCGCTCGTGCACCGCCGCCGCGTCGGACTCGTCCCCGCGCTGAACCTCCGCCCCCCGCTGGACACGATCCTCGCTTGCCTGCTGCTGGACTACACGCTGTACCTCTGGCACGTGCTTGTCCATCGCGTGCCGCTGCTATGGCGCTTCCACCGCGTGCATCACGCCGACCTGGACATGGACGCATCCACCGGCGTCCGCTTCCACTTTGGCGAGATGGTGATCTCCGTCCTCTGGCGGGCCGCGCAGATCCTGTTGATCGGCGTGTCAAAGCGCGCGCTGTCGGTGTGGAACATGCTGCTGCTCGTCGAGGTGATGTTCCACCACTCGAACCTGCGCCTGCCGCGAGCGCTGGAGCGGTGGTTGGGCAAGGTGGTTGTTACGCCGCGGATGCACGGCATCCACCACTCGGTCGTGCCGGAGGAAATGAGCTCGAACTGGTCGAGCGGCCTGACGGTTTGGGACTGGCTGCACGGCACGCTTCGCGCGGACGTGCCGCAGGAGCGACTGACGATCGGCGTGGACGATCTGCGCCGGCCGGCGCAGGTGACGCTGGCGAATCTGGTGGCGATGCCGTTCGTGCCGCAGCGGTCCCTGCGGGCTGGCGAGCCGATGGAAACGGCCCTACGACCGCCCGCCGATCTCCCGGGTGCGCAGCATTGACGGCACGTCCGGTTCCGTCGCGCCGCACAGCGTCGGCGCATCCAGCTCGAGGTTCAACCGATCGAACTGCACGTCGGCGTCGAAGTACGGCCGGAACGGGCGCATCATGCGGTCGGCGCGACGGTCCAGCCCGCGCAGGCTGTGGGGCGACGGCTCGTCCGACAGATGCAGGTGAACGCCCGCGGCCCGCGCCGCGTCCGCGACGCGATCAATCGTCTGGTCCCGCGGCGCCGTCAGGTGGTACGTGCGGCTTGCGGAGTGATGCGGCGCCAGCGCCAGGAGCGCCCGGGCAACCCAATCCGCAGGTACGGCGTTAATGCCGGCGCTCGGCGGGGCGCGCAGCGTGAGGCGCTGGCCGTTGCGCGACGCCGTTTCGATCGCGCGGGCGAGCAGGGCGACAACGTCGCCTCCGTCGTGAGTCATCGGTTCCGACACGACCAGCCCCGGGCGAAAGATCGCGCCGCGCAGGCCGCCGCTCAGCGCGGCGCGGACGCGCGCCTCGGCGGCGTGCTTGCAGCGCTCGTACTCGTTGCGGAACGTCGCGCTACCGTCAAGCTCATGTTCGGCGATGACGCCGCTGCGCCGGCCGCAAACGTAGGCGGTGCTGAGGTGCAGAAACGGTCCGGGGCGGTCGCTGTGCGCGCACAGCTCGAGCAGCCGGGCGGTGCCGGTGTCGTTGACGTCGCGGATCATCGCGCGGTCCGCGGCCGATGCGGCGTGCAGCAGGGTGGAAGCCGCGAAGTGCCACAGCCCGCCGTCGGCTTCGACCAGCGCGCGGCCCCGTGCGTCGGCCGGGAGCGGGTGGCGCAGGTTCGCGTGCACGAGCGCGATGCGCCGCCCGTGCCGCTCCAACAGCCGCGCAAAATGCGGTGGCGGCGGGGAAGCGGATCGCACCAGCGCGGTGACGTGCGTGTCCGGCAGCGCGTCGAGAAGCTCCCGGAGGAAATGCCCGCCGAGTAGTCCGGTCGCGCCGGTGATGGCGACCCGGGACGGGCGGTAGGGAGGCGGCGACGGCGCGATCGGTAAGACGCCGGGCAGGTCGTTCGGCGTGTCGACGTCACCCAGCGGTTGCAGCAGCGCGCACGACGCGCGGGCCGCTTCCGCGGCGGCGCGCGTCTGTTGCAGGACGGCGGGCGTGCTCCAGTCGATCCGGTCGAACAGCTGCGGCAGGAATCGGCGGAGACCGATGAGGTAATATCCACCGTCGAGCGCCGGCCCGAGCACGATGTCGTTCCGCGCCAGGGCGTCCAACGCCTGCGCGAGCAGATCGGCGGTGAGACCGGGGCAGTCCGATCCGACGAGGACGACCGGCCCGCCCCCGCCCGCCAGCGCATCGCCCGCCGCGCGGGCGAGGCGCGCGCCCAAGTCGCCCTCGCCCTGCGGCACGTACGAAAAGCGGTCGCCGTAGCGCTGGTGCATCACGTCCACAGGCTCGGGCGTGTAGCGGATCTGGGCTTCGGCGTTGCGTTGTGCCGCAAGCAGCAGCGCCACCTGCTCCAGCGTGTGGCGGGTCATCGCGTCCTGGAGTCGCGCCGCGCCGGCGGCGCCCAGCGCCGGAATGAGCCTCGTTTTGACGCGTCCCGGCTGCGGCGCACGCGCGAATACGACAACGCGCGGCCGGCTCACGCGTCGCCTCTGGCCGGCGGCACGACCGCGCCCCCGCAGGACGATCCGGCGCCGGCCGTGCAGCCGAAGCAGTGCTCCGCCGTCGCGATCGCGCGGCGGGCGAAGCGCTGTGGGTCGAAGTCGTCCACATGCGCGCAGCCTGGATCGTTCACGGGCAGCCCCAGCGCGAAGTTGAAGTCGCAGTCGTACAGCCGCCCGTCCCACCCGACGTGAATCTGGCTGCGGCACATCAACCCGGGCAGCGTCGCTGAATTAAACGCCTCGCGCAGCCGCCGCTGGTACGTCTCGCCGTGCCCGTCGCGCGCCAGGTCATGCTGGAATCGACCGATGGGCATGTTCGTGATTGTCAGCAGGTGCGTGAACGCGATGCCGAACCGCGCAGCCAGCTCCCGGCGATAGTCGTCTTCCAGCGCGTCCTGCGGCGGCGGCAGGGATGGGTCCGGGGGGTTGTAGACCAGGTCGAGCACGAGCCGCGCGTCGCGGCCGTAGCCTTCGGCGTTGAGGCGGCGGATGGCGTCGATGCTCCCGCCGTACACGCCCCGCCCGCGCTGCTTGTCGACGTTGGCTTCCAGATAGCACGGGAGCGACGCGACCAACCGGACGCGGTGGCGTCGGAAAAAGCCGGGCAGGTCCGCGTAACCGGCTTCGAGCAGGATGGTCAGATTCGTGCGGACGATGAGCTTCAATCCCGCCTCGCGCGCCGCTGCAATGAATGGGCGGAAGTGCGGGTGCATCTCCGGCGCGCCGCCGGTGACGTCGAGCGTCGTCGCCCCGGCGCGCCGCGCCGCCGCGAGGACGGCCTGCATCGTGGGCCACGTCATCTCTTCCGCGCGCGTCGGGGACGATTCAACGTGACAGTGATGGCAGGCGAGATTGCAGCGCAGGCCGATGTTGACCTGAACCGTATCGGCCGACAGCCCCCGGAGCGGCGCGCCCTGGATGTCGCTCACGCGCTCGTCGAACGCGTTGCGCCCGTGGATCGACAGCTGGGTCAATGGCTGGGTCACGTCGATGACGCCCGCGCCGGCTGCCGAGGGCGCTTTGTCTTGGTCGAGGGCTTTGCGCCCTCTTTCGATCCGTTCTTCGACGCCTGCTTCTTCCCCGCGCCCAGCGCGATGGCCAGCACGTCATCCACCGTCTCGGCGAAGTGGAACTTGAGCGTGTTCTTCACCTCGTCGGGAATGTCGGGCAGATCCTTTTCGTTTCGCTTCGGCACGATCACCTGCCTGATGCCCGCGCGCTTGGCGGCGAGGGTTTTTTCCTTCAGCCCCCCGATGGGCAGGACAAGGCCGCGAAGGGTGATTTCGCCGGTCATGGCGACGTCGCGGTGGACCGGGCGATTCAGCAGCAGCGATGCCAGGGCCGTGAACATCGCGACGCCCGCGCTGGGCCCGTCCTTGGGGACGGCGCCGGCGGGGACGTGGATGTGGATGTCGCTCTCGGCGAGCAGCTTCCCGTCGATGCCCAGTTGGTCAGCGCGCGTGCGCACGAGCGTGTACGCCGCCGTGGCGGACTCCTTCATCACGTCGCCGATCTGGCCGGTGAGGGTGATTTGACCCTTGCCGGGCATGCGCGAGGCTTCGATGAAGAGGATCTCCCCGCCGACGGGCGTGTAAGCCATGCCGGTGGCGACGCCGGGGACGCTCGTGCGCGAGGCGAGCTCTGGCTCGAAACGGTGGGGGCCCAGGACTTTCGTGATCGTTTCAGGCGTGACGATGGCCTTGTCCGTGTTGCCGCCGACGATTTCCGCGGCGATCGAGCGCGCGACGGAGCCGATGCTCCGCTCGAGGTTGCGCACGCCGGCCTCGCGCGTGTAGCTCTCGATGATGCGCCGCAGCGCCGGATCCTGGAATTTCGCCTGCTTCGTCGTCAATCCATTGGCTTCGAGCTGCCGCGGGACGAGGTACGCCTTGGCGATGTGCAGCTTATCGGTCGCCGTGTAACCGGGGATTTCGATCACTTCCATGCGGTCGCGCAGCGGGCCGGGGACGGTGTCCATCGTGTTGGCCGTCGAGATGAAGAGCACCTTCGAGAGGTCGAAGGGCACGTCGAGGTAATGGTCGGTGAACGTGGAGTTCTGCGCGGGGTCGAGGACTTCGAGCATGGCGGAAGCGGGATCGCCGCGGAAGTCGGCGCCCATTTTGTCGATCTCGTCGAG
>JBBSLV010000210.1:0-7015 GCA_038233535.1 Tepidisphaerales bacterium
AGGGCGGGCCGGTGGTGACGCTGACGGCGGGGGCGGGGAATGGAATCGTCGCCGACGACGATGGCGGGACGTGGGCGGGGGTGAGCGAGTTGGAGCTGCCGTTTCCGTGAAGGAAGACTGAAGTCACAATATCCCACCACTGATCTGATGGCGGCGTGGAAAGGGGTTACGTCCGGCGGTCATTAATGAGAATGACCGTTTATATCCCCCCAAAGACAGCCTTGAACAGCGCACGCTGAAGACCGGCTGAGTACCGAGGGTTTTGCCAGCCGCGGCAACGAGAGCTGATTCCATTGCAGAGACGGAGTTCTAATCGCGCTCTCTGCGTCGCTCGGCGGTACAATCAAGTCACAGTGCTGCCCGACACGCCCGACTCCATTCGCGCCTCGAACAGCCGGGAAGTTCGGCACGCCGCGTGGCTGTCGCTGCTCATTCCGGCCTTCATCACCGCGGGATGGTACGTGGCGACGACCGATCCTCCCGTTCGCGCCAATGACGACCCGCTTTACGGCCCCGCGAAGGTCGCCCTCCTCTTTTTCCTGCCGCTGGCCGTGGTCCTGGCCGTGGGGGCGGTGCTCATGAGTGGGACGTGGATAGCGGGACCGGACCGCATTGAGTTCGTGCCTTTCAGCCGGTTAAGGAAGCGGCGGTCGCTCCAATGGTCTCGGGTGCAGCGCGTGCGATGGACGTACTTGAACGCGACGCTGAAAGGCGACGACACGTCCATCACGATTCCGCTGTCCAACCTGCCCAAGCCGGACCGTCACGCGTTGGAAGCCGCGATTAAACGCGCACTGGAGCGGAGCTTCGACCTGAGCCTGCGCCCGTCGCGTCCGGCGCTTACGCCGCGGGAAGGGGTTCACTCGGTCGTGCGCGTTTCGCTACTCGTCGCGCTCATCGCTGGTTTGATGTTGCTGGCCCACCAACTGCTGCCGGCCGATGCGCCGCGCGACGTGCAGACGGGGGTATTCATGTCGATGCTGTTCATCCCGATGCTCGTCGCGTTCCGCGTTTTGTACGTCGACCGGCGCACGGCCGATTGCCCGCTCCGCTGGCGCACGCGCGTCGCGTGACGGGGCGGTCCGCCTTCGTCAGCTGAATCATCCGCGTGCATCCGCGTTCGTGTGCGGATAAATTCGCCCGCCATGCCCACCGCACCCCCCTGTGCCATCGTCATCTTCGGCGCCAGCGGCGACCTCGCGAAGCGCAAGCTGATCCCGGCCATCTACGAGATGGCGAAGGAGAAGCTCCTGAACGAATCGTCGTACGTCGTCGGCTACTCGCGCTCGGAGATGAGCGACGAGCAGTTCCGCAAGGTTGCGCGCGAGTCGATTGAGAAGTACGCGCGATCGAAACCGATCGATGAGGAACTGTGGAAGCGCCTCGCGCCGCGCTTTTACTACACGAAGGCGGACTACGGGTCGGCCGACGACCAGGCTCGCGTCGGCGCCACGCTGAGCCGGCTCGATCAAAAGTTCGGCAGCCCCGGCAACCGGCTGTTCTATCTCGCGACCCCGCCGGAGACGTTCGACGACATCATCACGCGCCTCGGCGAGCGCGAAGTGGTGGAGCGGGGACAGAATGATGATCCGAACATCTGGCACCGGATCATCATCGAGAAACCGTTCGGCCGGGACCTGGCCAGCGCCAAGCAGTTGAACCAGCTGTTGCACAAGGAGTTCACCGAAGAGCAGGTCTTTCGCATCGACCACTACCTGGGCAAGGAGACGGTGCAGAACCTGATGGTGATGCGGTTCGCCAACACGATCTTCGAGCCGATCTGGAACCATAAGTACATCGACCACGTGCAGATCACCGTGAGCGAGACCCTCGGCGTGGGCACGCGCGGCGGATATTACGACCAGAGCGGGGCGGTTCGCGACATGGTGCAGAACCATATCTTCCAGCTCATGGCGCTGGTGGCGATGGAGCCGCCGGTGGCGCTGGATGCGACGAGCATCCGCGATGAGAAGGTGAAGGTGTTCCGGGCCGTCCGCCCGGTGCGCGCCAGCGCCGTCGATGAGATGACCGTGCGCGCGCAGTACACCGCCGGTGAAGCGAACGGTGCGTCAACGCAAGGCTACCGGAGGGAGAAAGACGTCCCGGCCGATTCGGGAACGGAAACCTTCGCGGCGCTGAAGCTGTTCATCGACAACTGGCGGTGGAGCGGCACGCCGTTCTATCTGCGCACGGGCAAGTTCCTGCCCGAGAAGCTGAGCGAGATCGTCGTGCGGTTTCAGTCGCCGCCGCTGACGCTCTTTCAGAAGCAGTGCGAATCGCCGGTGTATCCCAATGACCTGATTATCCGCGTGCAGCCGGAGGAAGGCATCAGCTGGCGGATGAACGGCAAAGTGCCGGGCGGGCAACTGAACATCAAGCCGGTGGCGCTCGATTTCTTCTACAAGACGACGTTCAATGCCGAGCCGCCCGAGGCCTACGAGCGGCTGATCTTCGATGCGATGACCGGCGATCAAACCCTGTTCATCCGCGGCGACGAGGCCGAGGCGGCGTGGGCAGTGATCGACCCGATCGAGCAGGCATGGGCTGCCGGCAAGAACCTGCCGCAGGAGTACGCGCCGGGATCGTGGGGCCCGAAACGCGCGATGGAGCTGATCGAGCGCGACGGACGCCGGTGGCTGCACGGGAACAACAACGGCGTCCACGAGCCGATCATCGCGTGCACGTTGTGACTTCTCCTGGGAAGTCGCGATGGCGTCGGCGGTCAGTCGGAGAAGAAGACCGCCGATGCCATCGGCGGCTTTATATGGGAACCCTCGGGCGCCTCTCACGTGGCGTTGGGATGTTTTCCAATCAGGTTCGCGATCGCGCTGCGCAGCTCGGTTGGCCCCACGGGCTTCGCCAGGTGCACCTGATATCCCGCCAGCAACGCGCGGCGGCGGTCTTCGGCGCGGGCCAGGGCGGTGAGGGCGATGGCGGGGACGCGCGCGTTGCCGTTTTCAGTGGCGCGGAGTCGCTTGAGCAGGCTGTAGCCGTCTTCATCCGGCATGCCGATGTCGCTGACGAGGATGTCGGGCTTGTCGCGCGAGAAGGCGTCAAACGCGTCGGCGGCCGACGACGCAGTGGTCACGCTCGCGCCGCAGTCGCGCAGGATCTTGTCCAGCAGCAACCGCGAGTCGGCATCGTCCTCGACGACGAGCACGCGCACGCCCGAGAGCGTCATCGGTGGTGCGCAGTCGTCGCCGGGGGCGCGGCTGGGCGATGTCACGGTCCGCTCTGTGTGCGGCGGGACGATGGCCAGAGGCAGCGTCACGGCGAACGTCGCGCCTCTGCCTTCGCCGAGACTGCTTGCCGACGCCGTGCCGCCGTGCAACTCGACGAGATGGCGAACGATGCCCAACCCCAGCCCCAGCCCCCCGAATTGCCGCGTGATCGACGCGTCCGCCTGGCGGAATCGATCGAAGACGTAGGGCAGAAACTCGGGGCTGATCCCGCGCCCCGTGTCGCTCACCGAGATCTCCGCGTTGCCGGCCGAGCGCTGGAGCAGCACCTGGACGGATCCGTCGCGCGGCGTGAACTTCACGGCGTTGCTGAGCAGGTTCCACACGACCTGCTGGAGCCGGTTGGGGTCGCCCGATACAGGGCCCGTCGCCGGATCGAGCACGCGATGGATCGCGACGCCCCTGGCGTCGGCGGCGGGGCGAACGGCTTCGATCGCGGCGTCGATCACGCCGCTCAATTCGACCGTCTGCATATCCAGCCGAAGCTTGCCCGACACGATGCGCGACACGTCGAGCAAATCCTCAACGAGCTGCGCCTGGGCCCTGGCATTGCGCTCGATGGTGGCGAGGCCTTGCGCCAGTTCATCGGCGTCGCTGGCGCCTTCGCGGAGGATTTGCGCCCAGCCAAGGATTGCATTAAGGGGCGTACGCAGCTCGTGCGAAACCGTCGCGAGAAACTCGTCCTTCAGCCGGTTTGCCGTCTCCGCTTCGGCCCGCGCCGCGTTTGCGTTGTCGCGCGCGGCCTTGAGCTGTTCAAGGCTGGCGCGCAGCGCGTGCTCCGACTCGCGCAGCTCGTCGGCTGCTTCTTCGGCGCGGCGGCGCGCCGTCGCCTGTCCGTAGCTGATCGTGAACAGGACGACGCTGACGATTCCGCCCAGTCCGATCACGAGCAGCGTAAACCCGCGCGACGACGTGGTCTCAAACTCCGGCCGCGTGCGGAAGACGAGCGTCCATGGCCGGCCGGCGATGTTGATGTGCGTTTGTTTTGTGTAGCGCGCGTCGTCGGCGCTGGATGCGGACGGCTCATGCGAATCAGACGCATACAGCAGCGCGTCCGGCGTCACGTCCGTCCCATCGTACACCTCAAAGGCGATGCCGTACGGCGTGCGCGCGCCGAACAGACCTTGGAACAGGTCAACTGCGCGGAACGGGCTGTACACGAACCCGGCCAATCGGTGGCGGCGCTCATCGACTTCCAGCGGGACCGGGTTGCCGTAGTAGACGGGCAGGTAGATCAGGAATCCGGGCTGCGGCGCGTCATCGTCGTCCTCCTGCACGAGCGTGACCCTTCCAGACATGGCCGGCGCGGCGGTGTCGCGAGCCCGTTCCATCGCGGCACGGCGCGTCGGGTCAGTGAACATGTCGAAGCCGATCGCCCTCTGGTTGCGGGCGTCCATCGGCTCGAGATAGACGATTGCGTGATGCTCGTCCCTTGGCGGATTCGGGTCGAGATTGAAGTCCGCCAGCCCCGGCTGCCGCCGCAGATCCGCAAGGCTCTGATCCCTGTCCTGCTTCGGGAAGCGGAGCGACACGCCAATGCCCTGTACGCCCGGGTAGTGCTCGGCCAGCGCGAGTCGCTCAACGTACGCGCGGAAGTCGCCGACTTTAACGGTGTCGCTTGCGGCAAACAGCCCCGTGCCGCCGCGGAGCAGGTTGATGTACGTGTCAAGCCGGCGCTGGATGCTTTTTTGGGTGCGCTCGGCGAGATGCTCGAAGCGGGTGCGATCGTTGGCCGACGCCGTCGCGTTGACGTACAGCGCCGCCGCGGCCGTGACCGCCAGCGCTACGATCAGTACGACGTACGGCACCACCGGACGCCGCCGCGGCGCGACGGCGGCGGGAGGAGATGGTTTGGTGGCCGGCGTCATGCGTTTGGACCGACCACCCTAATCGCTGGAATACCGCCCGACAACACGTCGCCTTGACGCTCCGACCCTCCATCCCAAGAATGACGCGCGCGACTGTGGAAGCGTTCGACCCGGAGAGGACACGATGGCCCGTACGATTCAGCACCCCGCGCTCGGCCCGCTTAAGGAAGCTTTCGGCGACACGAAACTGCTCGCCGGCGAGTTCCGCGACATGGTCACCGTTGTCGTCCCGCGCGAGCAGATCGTCCCCGTCTGCACGTTCCTTCGCGATGACAGGACGCTGCGCTACGATTTCCTCTGCGAGCTGAACGGCGTTGACTACCTCCACTACCCCGGCGCGCGCCACCGCTTCGGCGTTAACTACGCGCTGACGAGCATCCCGAACAACAATCGGCTGTGGCTGAAGGTGTTTCTCGACCCCGAGCAGGACACCGCCCCCGGCACGGGCTTCCGCGCCGAGGACGCCCTTGAGCAAAGCGACCCCGGCCTGCGCGTCGACAGCGTCACCGGCGTCTGGCCGGGCGCCGAATGGATGGAACGCGAGGTGTACGACATGTTCGGCATCGTTTTCCCCGGCCACCCCGACCTCCGCCGCATCCTCACCTGGAACGGCTACGGCAGCTATCCGCTGCGGAAAGATTATCCCCTCCGCGGCGTGGGCGAGCGCGAGAACTACAAGATCGTGACGCGCGAAGGGGCATAGGGCGGATGAACAACCGCAAACGGTTGCAGCGGATTATCGCATCCCCCGCCAACGTGCGGTTCGGCGACATGGTGACGCTGGTAGAAGCGTTTGGGTTTCGCTTCCTTCGCGGTTCAGGCAGTCACCGTATCTTCGGTCGGGCAGGAATCCCCGTGCAGATCAACCTGCAGGAAGTTGGTGGGAAAGCGAAGCCGTATCAGGTCAGGCAGTTTCTGAAGATCGTGGAGACGTATAATCTTGCACTGGACGAAGCATGAAAGACTATCACATCAACATTTTTTACAGTGATGAGGATGAGGGCTACATCGCCGACATTCCCGATCTGCATGCATGTTCCGCATTCGGCACGACGCCGCAGCGGGCGCTTGAGGAAGTTCAGGTCGCGAAGAAGGCCTGGATCGCAGCCGCGAAATCCGCTCGAAGGGCGGTCCCGAAACCCCGATATCGTCCCGCCATCTATCACGCCGCTTCGTAATCCGTCCTGAATTGCCGCCCTCTCGGCGTGAACTTTCATCGACACGGTCATTCATTCCGTCCTGCACTCCAGACGCTCATGCCCCTCCGCCCGCGTCAGATGTAGAATATCCGCACACCATGACCGATCCCCTCACCCACCGCCGTTACCTCGTCCCGTTCAAGGCTTCGCGACTGCCGCAGCAGTTCACCGACGTGCTGATCATCGGGGGGGGCGTCGCGGGGCTTCGGGCGGCGATCGCGGCGTCGGAGTCGGCGGAAGTGCTCCTGCTCACTAAGGACACGATCGATCAGTCAAACACCTGGTACGCCCAGGGCGGCATCGCGGCGGTGCTCCAGCCGAGCGACAGCATCGAGTCGCACGTCAACGATACAACGCTGGGTGGGGCGGGCCTCTGCGACGACCAGGCCGTGCGCATCACCATCGAAGAAGGCCCCAATCGCGTGCTTGAACTGCTCTCCTGGGGCATCAACTTCGACAAAAAAGCCGGCAACCCCCACGACCTTGCCTTCACCCGCGAAGGCGGGCATAGCTTCGCGCGCATCCTCCACGCCTACGGCGACGCGACCGGGCGCGAGCTGGCGCAGACGCTGATCAACACCGTGCGGACGCGCGAGAACATCCGCGTGTCGGAGCGCAGCTTTGCGATCGATCTGGTTACGGATGAGGGGGTCGTGGGTGGTGGGTCGTGGGTGGGAGGGGGGGAACCGCGCGACGCGTCCGCTACCCC
>JBBSLV010000211.1:0-7007 GCA_038233535.1 Tepidisphaerales bacterium
CATCGTGAAGCGCCGCGTGAAGTCACTTGAAGCGGGTCATGATGCGGCCCGTCCGATGCCCCCGCCCGCGGCCAGTCTCACTCACCCGAGAACGTTCAAACCGTCCAACTTCGCGGACGTATGATTGAATGAGCCAGATTGCGACACCATTTAACAACCATTTTGTTTGACTGTTAAATGTTTCACAATCTAAGATGAATCGGTCGGGGCGGCGCGCGGGCCGGATTTCGATTGGATAGCGCTCGTAACAAAGTTCTTGTTCTCGCCGGGCATGCGACTGCCAACGCCGCCGTTCTCGACGCGCTGCGCTGCTGTTGCGATGTCGTCGAGATCGGCACGATCGATCAGGCGATCGACGCCCTCCGCTCCGATCAATTCCAAGCCGTCTTCTCCGACGCCGCCGACTTCCTCCCCCTCGAACGCGCCCTCGTCGGTCAACAAGCCAATCTGATTCTGAACACGATCGGCGAAGGCGTCTGCATCGTCGACGGCGAAGGCCGCTCGAATTGGATGAACAAGAAGATGCAGGCATGGCCCCCGCGGGTGCACGAGAAGATCCGCCGGACGTGTCAGGAAGCGTTCCAGATTTTCAGCACGCAGGTATCCCCCCAGACCCCCGACACGCCGGCCAGCTTCAACCGCTCCAAACGTTACGCCCTGAACATCGAAGACCAGCAGTTCCTGGAGATGATCGCCAGCCCGGTGATTTCCCCGGCCGGCCACGTCGTGCAGGTCGTCGCCGTCGTGTGGGACGCGACCGGCACGCGCCGCTTGCAGCAGAAGATCGACGCGATCGACAAGGCCGGCCGCGAACTCGTGCGCCTCGAAGGTGACGCGCTGGCGAAGTTGAACGTCGGGCAGCGCTTGAAGCTGCTGGAAGACAAGATCATCAGCTTCACGCGCGACTTGATGCACTTCGATCACTTCGCGATCCGCCTGCTCGATCGCAAGTCGAACAAGCTGGAGATGGTTATCAGCGCCGGGTTGCCGAACGACGCGCTGAACATCGACCTCTTCGCCGGCGCCGAGGGCAACGGCATCAGCGGTTACGTCGCCGCGACGGGGCGCAGCTACATCTGCCCCGACGTCGAGCGCGACCCGCGCTACGTGATGGGCCTTGACCAGGCCAAGAGCAGCCTGACCGTCCCGCTGCGGCTGCACGACAAGGTGATCGGGGTGTTCAACGTCGAGTCGCGCCAGCGGGCGGCGTTCAACGAGGACGACCGGCAGTTCGCCGAGATCTTCGGGCGCTACGTCGCGATCGCGCTGAACATTCTCGATCTGATGGTCGTCGAGCGCGTGAGCACGAGTCACCAGGTGGCCGATGACGTGAACGCCGAGGTCGCGGGACCGCTCAACGACATCGCGAGCGACGCCGGCGCGCTGATGGACGACTACATCGGCCACGACGACCTGCGTCATCGCTTGCGTCAGATCCTCGACAACGTCGGCAGCATCCGAAAGAGCCTGCGCCAGGCGGTGGAAGGCCCGAACACGTCGATCCTGGGCGCGCACGACGTCAAAGGCGAGCAGGATCCGATCCTGGCGGGCGTTGAGATCCTGCTGGCCGACGACGAGCCGAACATCCGCACGACGATCACCGACGTGCTGCGCAAGTACCACGCGACGGTCACCGCCTGCGCCAACGGCGCCGAAGCGATCGCGCACCTGGATGTGCGGGACTTCGACCTGGTCATCAGCGACATCAAGATGCCCGACAAGACGGGCTACGACGTCTTCGCCGCCGCCCGAAAGAAGAGCCAGACGATTCCCGTGATCCTGATGACCGGCTTCGGCTACGATCCGAACCACTGCATCGTCCGAGCGAGTCAGGAAGGGTTGCAGGCGGTGCTGTTCAAGCCGTTCAAGGTCGATCAGTTTCTCGCCGAAGTGCGCAAGGCGCTGCAGCAGCAGCCGATCAGCCAGTAGCCGCGTCGAGTTCGGCCGCGGCCTCTTTGCCATATCGCTTGATCAGCCGTGAGATCGTCAGTCCCTGCACGATGATCGAGAAGATCACCACGCCGTAGGTAATGGCGACGATGACGCTGCGGTATTCGCCACTGGGAAGCGAAAGCGCCATCGCGACGGAGATCGCGCCGCGCAGCCCCCCCCAGGTGAGGATCAGCTCCGCGCCCGGGCTGAAGTCGCGCCGCCGGCGCAGCGCCGCAAGCACGCCCCATACGCTGATGAACCGGGCGAGCAGCGTGATAGGAATGATCGCCAGCGCCGCCACGAGGTAGCCGCCGGTGATGGGCATGACCAGCACTTCCAGCCCGATCAGCACGAATAAAACGGCGTTGAGGATTTCGTCGATTAACTCCCAGAAGCTGTCCAACCGCTCGCGGGTGACGTCCGACATCGCGAACGAGCGCCCCTGGGTCCCGATCAGCAGCCCCGCCACGACGACGGCGATCGGCGCCGACACGTGCAGCGCCTCGGCCAGCGCGTAGCCGCCCATCGCCAGCGCCAGCGTGGTCATGATCTCGACCTGATAGTTGTCCGTTCGCTTCAGGAGCTGATACGCGACCACGCCGATGGCCAGTCCGAAGACCAGCCCTCCGGCCGCTTCCTTGATGAACAACCAAGCCACGTCCCCCGCGCCCAGGTCTTCCCCCTGGGCGACCTGGAGCAGCACGAGAAACACGACGACGCCGATGCCGTCGTTGAACAGCGATTCCCCGGCCGTCTTGGTCTCCAGGCTTCTGGGCGCGCCGGCGGTCTTGAGGATGCCGAGCACCGCGATGGGATCGGTCGGCGAAATAAGGGAGCCAAACAGCAGGCAGTAAATGAACGGGACGGGAATCGCCAGCCACCCAAGCACGAGCCACGTCATCGACCCGATCAGCAGCGTCGACACCGCGATCCCCACCGTCGCCAGCAGCGCGATCGCGCCCTTCTGCTCCCCTAAGTCGCCGAGGTTGATGTGCAGCGCCCCGGCGAACAGCAGCAGCGCGAGCATCCCGTGCAGCACGGTCTCGTCAAAGTCGATTTGCGAGAGCAGATACTCGGCCGGGGTTTTCAACTGCGGCGCCACCAGCTCGCCGGCCAGCACCACCACCAGCGACGCCGCCAGCGCGATGACCATCACCCCGATCGTCATCGGTAACCGGACAAAGCGGTAATTGATGAAGCTGAACAGCGCCGCGAGGGTCAGGAGGATGGCGGAGATGTCGAAGACGCCCATGCGGATCCTGTACTACCAGCGCCGGGCAGCGCATGAAATGGCGACTCCCACGAGCCGGCGGATTGAATCACGATGGTTGGATCACAACGGACTGGATCACAAATGACCAGTCGCTCATCGGCCCAAGGCGCGTCCCGTCAGCGCCCGCGCGATCGTCGCCGGGGAATTCGGGACGGAATTCGGGCCGTGATCGTCCACGAGCTGCGCGGTCAGCCTGCGGCTGCCCTCGACCGGCGGCTTGCCGATCACCTGGGCGATCTGGTTCAGCTCGCTCTTTTTCGCCGCGAGCTTCACTTCCAGCTCGTCGAGCTGGGCCTCGATCGACTGGTATTCCTGCATGGCGGAGCTATAAAGCTCCTCGCCCTCGGCCAACCAGTCACGTAGGGTTTTCGACACGGGATACCTCCAGACGGCCATTATACACGTCAGCGTAAACCTGGCATCCCCGTAACGACGAAAGATGAAAGAGGCAGCTTTTGCGTTAACCGTAAGTTGACACACGGGAAATAGACGCTACATTCCTCCGCTCGCCCCAAAAGGGGCGGGTGGCGATGTTGTCGGCTTAATCGACGGCGACACAACCGGCGATACAACCGGCGACGCGAAATTGCAGCGGCACAGGACGGATTGAGATGACTGGTGATCGGATTCGAATTCGGATGGAAGCCTACGACCACCGGGCGCTTGACGCGTCGGCGAAGGAAATCGTCGATCACGCCAAGCGGACCAACGCCCGCGTGTGCGGCCCCATCCCCGTCCCGACCCGCATCGAGCGGTACACGGTTCTCCGCAGCCCGCACATTGACAAGAAGTCGCGCGAGCAGTTCGAGATGCGCACGCACAAGCGCGTGATTGACATCTTCGAGCCCACCGCCCGCACCGTTGAAGCCCTGAACCGCCTGGTTGTCCCGGCCGGCGTCTTCGTGAAGATCAAGGCCTAAGCCTTTTTAACGTACAAACATGCCCCTGCCTGAAGGGGCATCTTTTTTCACCGACCGCGGGGTTCATCCAAGAACCCGGTTGCCCTTGGGGCCGCGAGTCTTGCGGTGGCTGTTTCGTTTGGTTTGGCATCGTAGGAGATTTTGGATTTCGGATTGGTGATTTTGGATTGAAGGACAAAATCCAAAATCACCAATCCGAGATCCAAAATGAACACATGACCCCAGCATTGCTAGGACGCAAAGTCGGAATGACGCGCGTATACGACCAGAGCGGCGCCGTCGTGCCCGTCACGGTCGTTCAGTGCGACCAGAACAACGTAACGCAGGTCAAGACGGTCGAGAACGACGGGTACCACGCCGTCCAACTGGGCTTTGGCGACGTCAAGGCGAAAGCCAGCACGTTCCCCCTGATCGGCCACGCTGCAAAGGCGGGGCTGGGACCGAAGAAGCATTTTGCCGAGATTCGCTTCAAGGAAGCGACCGAACGCAAGGCCGGCGAACTCGTCACCGTCGAGCTGTTCAGCGACGTGCAGTTCGTTGACGTGATCGGCGTCTCCAAAGGCAAGGGTTTCGCCGGCGTCATGAAGCGGCATCACTTCGGCGGGCAGTGCGCCTCGCACGGCACGGAGCGCAAGCATCGCTCGCCCGGCTCCATCGCGTCGCGCGCCACCAACCGCGGCAACAGCGGCAAGCCCAAGACGGGCGTGCGCATGGCCGGCCATATGGGTTCCGACCAGGTCACGACGCGCAACCACCCGCTGGTGAAGGTCGATGCCGACAGCAATCTGCTGCTGATCAAGGGAGCGCTCCCGGGTCCCAACGGAGCGCTCCTGTTCGTTCGCAAGAGCGTAACGGCGAAGGTTAAAGCAAAATAGTCGCCAGTTGGAAGTTGCCAGTTGCCAGTAAGGCGGCCGGCGGCGTTCTCACTGGCAACTAACAACTGGCAACTGGCAACTGAGCTGACCATGATTGAAGTACCGATTTACAACCTCAAGGGCGAGCAGCTCGAATCGATGCAGGTCGATGAGGCAAAGCTTGGGGGCGAGGTGCGGACGAACCTGCTGAAGCAGGCGCTGGTCATGTACCACGCGAACCAGCGGCAGGGCACCGTGCAGACGCTCGCCCGCGGCGAAGTCGCCGGCTCGACGCGGAAGATGTTCCGCCAGAAAGGAACCGGAAACGCCCGCACGGGCGGCATCCGCAACCCGATCAAGAAGGGCGGCGGGCACGCGAAGCAGAAGCGCCCGAAGGACTGGCGTCAGGCGATGCCCAAGAAGGCCCGCCGTCTCGCCACGCAAAGCGCGCTGCTGAGCAAGCTCCAGAGCAACGACGTCCGCGTCGTCGACCAGCTCGGCCTCGAGCAGCCCAAGACGAAGCTCGTCGCCCAGATGTACAAGGCATTGGGCATCGATCGTTCGTGCCTGCTGGCCTTGAGCGGCCGCGACGAGACCCTCGAGCGTTCGGCCCGCAACATCGACCGCACGACGCTGACGACCGTGTCGCAGCTCAATGCCTGGGAGATCATGCGAAATCGCACGCTCCTCCTGACCAAGGCCGGCTTGGAGCAGATTCTCGCTTGAGTATTCCGTGGCACGGGTTTCCAACCCGTGTCCTTGATGAAAACACGGGTTGAAAACCCGTGCTACGAAAGAGAAGAGTCATGGACAGCAACAGCATCATCATCAAGCCGCTGGTCACGGAGAAGAGCACGCACCAGCAGACCACCCGAAACGCCTACGCGTTCCAGGTGAATCCGGCCGCCAACAAGCACCAGATCAAGGATGCGATTGAGCGGCAGTACAACGTGAAAGTGACCGACGTGCGGACGATGAACCGCAAGGGCAAGCCCCGCCGGGCGAAGTTCAAGATGACCACGACAAGCGATTGGAAGCGCGCGGTCGTCGTGCTGGACGAGAATTCCCGTATCGAGTTGTTCTAGCAGTTAGCGGCGGTGCATCGCACCGCGGACGGACAAAGCCATGGCGATCAAATTTTACAACCCGACCTCCGCCGGCCGTCGCGACGGTTCGGTCGTCGACTACAAAGCCGTTCTGACCCGCTCGGAGCCCGAGAAGTCGCTGACCAAGGGCAAGCGCCGCGCCCACGGCCGCAACCATCACGGCGTCATCACGGCCAAGCACCGCGGCGGGGGCAACAAGCGGCTGTACCGCATCATCGACTTCCGCCGAAGCACCAAGGACGGCATGCCCGCCACCGTTCAGTCGATCGAGTACGATCCCAACCGGTCGTGCTTCATCGCCTTGATCCAGTACGCGGATGGCGAGAAGTCTTACATCCTCGCTCCCAACGGGCTGAAGGTCGGTACGACGGTTGTCAGCGGACCGGACGCGGCGCCGGAAATCGGCAACTGCCTCCCGCTGACGAACATCCCCGGGGGGTTGGAAGTGCATAACGTTGAGCTGAACCCCGGGCAGGGCGGCAAGCTCGTTCGCTCCGCCGGCTCCGTCGCCCGATTGGGCGCGAAGGAAGGCGATCACGCCGTTCTGATCCTCCCGTCCGGGGAAATGCGGCGCGTCCGCAGCGCCTGCCGGGCAACGATCGGCCAGCTCAGCAACCTCGACTACATCAACGTGAGCATCGGCAAGGCCGGCCGTAGCCGGCACATGGGCATTCGTCCGCACACGCGTGCAAAGGCGATGAACCCGATCGATCACCCGCTGGGCGGCGGCGAAGGCCGCAGCAACGGCGGCCGTCACCCGGTCAGCAAGACGGGTGTTCCGTCCAAGGGCGGCATCACCCGCAGCCCCAAGGCGCGCAGCGAAAAGCTGATTCTCCGCCGCCGCAAGTTCGGCAAGCACCAGGTTCGTCCGCAGACAGTGAACGCGTAAGGAGAGTAGGCAGTAGGCAGTAGGCAGTAGGCA
>JBBSLV010000212.1:0-6999 GCA_038233535.1 Tepidisphaerales bacterium
TCGAGCACGCTGGCGCCCACGCCCGTTCCAAGCGTGATCGACAGCAGTCGCCCGCTTAGTCGATGGCTGACGCAGATGTCGTAAGCGCTGGCGGTGGAGTCATTAAGCAGCTCGACGTGGCTGACCTCGCCGACGGAGTCGGCGACGAGGTCGTCGAGTCGCAAACCGTTGAGGCTGGGGAGGTTAACGGACAGAACGATCATCCGCCGGCCGCGATCAAGCCGACCGGGAACGCAGATGCCCACGGTCGAGATGTTCTTGGTGCGCCCGGCGGCGGCGCAGTGAATGGCATCGACCAGCTGCTCCTTCGTCGCCCGGCTGTACGATTCGCTGTGCGCGGTCCAGAGCACCTGGCCGTTGGCGCTGGCCGCCAGCTTGACCGAAGAACCCCCGACATCGATTCCGAGCGAAATCATGGACAAACTTTCCCCTGAATGTTCCGCTCACCCTCCGACCGGGCCTAGTCTAATGCGAACCGAACGTTAAACCAAGAGATGCTATCGGGCGGCGGGATTATTCCCGGATTATTCCGTGTGACGGCAGCGTGACGACGAGGAAGAACCCCGCCCACAGCGCGTCGCGGGACTCTTCGTTCGTCCAGTCCTGTCATCCCTCGATCAGGACGGCCATCCATTGCCGCGTGAGAAGGCTATCGCGTTGAAGTTCGCCTTGTCGATGGGCCTGCGCGCTAAAACTGCGCGCGTGTGTGAGGAACTCGACGGCGTACCGATTTATCGTGATCGGCGCGGAATTGACCGTGCGTTAACGCCTCACTAAGCTTCGGCCTTGATGCGGCTTCGGCCGCAGCAATCCCGTTTGACTCTGCCGTTCGTCGGGTCCATTCGCACGCTGGAAACGGAGCCTTTCTTGGCGGTCTCGCTCGAGTTGTTTGAAGAGTACGAGAAGAAGGAGAAGTGCGGGCTGTTCGGCGTGTGGGGCACGCCGGACGCGTCGAACCTCTGCTATCAGGGCCTTTTCGCGCAGCAGCATCGGGGGCAGGAGTCGGCGGGCATGGCGGTGTCCGACGGGGTGACGATCAACGGGCACACGGGGATGGGGCTGGTCAGCCATATCTTTCAGCCGCGGTTGCTGAAGGAAGAGCTCGCGGGTCGCTCGGCTATTGGTCATGTGCGCTACAGCACGACCGGATCGAGCAAGTTGTGCAACGCCCAGCCGCTGCTGCGGCAGTACGCGATGGGGCCCGTGGCCGTCGCGCATAACGGGAATCTGATCAACGCCGCGCTGATCCGCGCCGAGTACGAGAAGCACGGGCACATCTTCCAGTCGACCACCGACACGGAAGTGATCGTTCACCTGCTGGCCAAGCCCTCGCACGTGGACAAGCAGGATCCGCTGCCGCACGTGCTCAAGCATTTGCAGGGCGCGTTCAGCCTGGTGTTTTTGTTCCCCGACCGCATCGAAGCCTGCCGCGATCCGTGGGGCGTGCGCCCGCTGGCGCTGGGCAAGACGGCCGAGGGCAACTGGTGCGTCGCCAGCGAAACGTGCGCGTTCGACGCGATCGATGGGACGTTCGTCCGCGAGATCGAGCCGGGCGAGATCGTCCGCATCGACGACAACGGCGTGCATAGCCGCTTCTACGACAAGCCGGCCCGGGAAATGGCTCAGTGCGTGTTCGAGCACGTCTACTTCGCCAACCCCGCGAGCAAGATCTTCGGGCAGAACGTGCACCTGGCGCGCATGGCGATGGGCCGGCAACTGGCGATCGAAGCGCCGGTGGAGGCGGACTACGTGATGCCCATGCCCGACTCCGGGCGCTCGGCGGCGCTGGGGTTTGCGCAGGAGTCGAAGATCCCGTTTAACGAGGGGATCGTGCCCAATCGGTTCGTCGGGCGCACGTTCATCCTGCCCGGCCAGGCGGCGCGCGACCGGGCGGTGGCGATGAAGCTGAACATCATTCCCGACGTCGTCCGCGACAAGCGCGTGGTGATCGTCGAGGACTCGGTCGTGCGCGGGACGACGACGCGCTCGAAGATGCGCGCGCTCCGCCGCGCCGGCGCGAAGGAAATTCACCTGCGCGTCTCGTGCCCGCCCATCCGGCATCCCTGTTTTTACGGCATCGACTTCCCGACGAGCGAAGAGCTGATCGCCCACAATCGCACGGTGGAGCAAATCGGCGAGTTCCTGGAAGTGGACAGCCTCGCATACCTCTCGCTCGACGGGCTGCTCGCGTGCATGCACGAGCCGAACAAGGCGAAGTACTGCACCGCGTGCTGGAGCGGGAAGTACAAGATTCCCATCGACAATCCTGAGACGAAGTTCAGCTTCGAGCGGGATCAGTTGAAGATGTTCTGATCGGAAGGGCATTCAGCATTCAGCATTCAGCATTCAGCATTCAGCGCGGTCAGCTATCAGCCAGAGGAGGGAATAAAGGGGACACGACCCTTTAGTTCTCTCGGCAAGAGCGACGCGAACGATTCTGGGCATGAACCGGATTTCGCCAGATGGGGTGGAAAATAAAGGGTCGTGTCCCCTTTATTTTGCGGGCACCGGCGATGAAATCATGAACTGGGACAGCACCATCGATGACGATTTGGAGATCGAGCTGTACGCGTAGGCGTGCGAGGCCGATCGAATGATCAAACGAACCCCGCGGACGCGCCGTCCGCCGTGTTCTTGTTTTCGTCACGTTGTTGGCCCTACCGCTGCCGTGGCAGTTCCTCCAGGCGGATCGCCTTTCCACTGCGGCTACTCTCTCGGGCGGCGTCGAGCAGGGCCATTGTCGTGAGCACGCTCTGTGCGGTGACGGCCGGCTCACCGTCGCCGCGGCAGGCGGCGGCGAAGCGTTCCCAGATTTGCGGCTCGGTGAGCGCGCCCGTCGCGCGGGGGAGCGGCGTGGCGTTCGCCGGCGCGTCGGCGGGGGCGAAGGCGAGCTTCGCCCACGTCTCCAGGTCGAACTTCAGGCTGTACGGACTCTCGGCCGAGCCGGCGGTGCCGTCGATGTGCCAGCGCGGGAGCGGGCGCGTCGTCGTGGTGTTGATCTCGACCAACCCGACCGGTCCCCCGCCGCCGCCGCCGCTGCCCCCACCACCTCCATCGTCGAAGTCGATGCAGACGCGGGCGAAGTCGTCGCAGTCGCTTGTCCAGACGTTGCCGCGGAGCTGCGCGAACACGCGCACGGGTTTGGCAGGGAGCATGAGTTGCCAGAGCTGATCGATGAAGTGGCTGCCCCAGTCGTAAAGGCCTCCGCCGCCGAAGCCGGCTTCGTTGCGCCACTCCGGGCGCCACTCCTTTGCCGCCGGGCCGACGCACGAACCCCACTGGCCGATGCGGCTTTCGACGTTGATCAACTTCCCGAAGCGCCCGGCGCGCACGGCGTCGAGCACAGTCAGGTAATCGACATCCCACCGGCGGTTGTGGAACACGCTGAGCACACGCCCCGCGACCTTCGCAAGTCGCACGAGCTCCGTGGATTGCTTCAGGTCAAGGGCCATCGGCTTCTCAACCATCACATGCTTCCCCGCCGCCAGCGCCGCCGAGGCGTGGTCGAAGTGCATCACCGTCGCCGACGACACGAGCACGGCGTCGATCGCGGCATCGGCGAGCAAGTCCGTGTCATTTTCGTATGCTTTCAGCCCGCGGGATTCCGCCAAATTACGCCGCGCCGGCGTCACATCGGCGACGGCGACGGGTTCAACCGTTCCCGCCCGCTTCAACCAATCCGCGTGTTCCGCGCCGATGCGTCCAAATCCGATGATGCCAACCCGCATGGTGGGAAGGATATCAAAGATTCTGCTACCTCTCACGCTCTCTTAATCCCGCGCAAACAATGCCCGCCTACCCTTCCCGCCAGTAAGGAAAAAGACGGACAGAGTTCCCCAACAAGGAGAATCAGATGATCAGCCTCTTGAAGAAGTCGGCCGCGGTTGCGGTCCTGGCGCTCACGTCGAGCGTCGCGGTGGCTCAGGAACAGATTCGGATCGACGGCTCGAGCACGGTGTACCCGGTCACCGAAGCCGTTGCCGAGGAGTATCAGAAGGAGAAGGGCTCGGCCAAGGTGACGGTCGGCATTTCCGGGACCGGCGGCGGATTTAAGAAGTTCGTCCGCGGGGAGACGGATATCCAAGACGCCTCCCGCCCGATTCTCGCCTCGGAGATGGCCGAGGCAAAGAAAAACGGCATCGAGTACATCGAGTTGCCCGTGGCGTTCGACGCTTTGACCGTCATGGTCAGCCCGAAGAACCAATTCGTCGACAGCCTCACGGTTGAGGAGCTGAAAAAGATCTGGGAGCCGGCGGCCCAGGGCAAGATCATGAACTGGAATCAGGTGCGTCCCGGGTTCCCCGACGCGCCGCTGACGCTGTATGGCGCCGGTAGCGACTCGGGGACGTTCGACTACTTCACCGAGGCGATCACCGGCAAGGCCAAGAGCAGCCGCGGCGACTACACCGGCAGCGAGGACGATAACGTCCTGGTGCAGGGCATCTCCGGCGACCCCAACGCGCTGGGCTACTTCGGGTATGCGTACTACGCGGCGAACAAGGACAAGCTCAAGGCCGTGAAGATCGACGACGGCAAGGGAGGCGAAGGGCCCGTCGGGCCGTCGGAGAAGACCGTGCTGGACGGGACGTACCAGCCTCTGTCCCGCCCGATCTTTATCTATGTCAACAAGAAGGCGCTTCAGCGCCCCGAGGTGCGAAACTTCGTCGAGTTCTACCTCACGGAAGGCCCGGACCTGGCGAAGCGCGTGAAGTACGTGCCGCTTCCCGACGAAGCCTACGACAAGGGGCTTGAGCGGGTGGAGGCCGGCAAAACCGGCACGGTGTTCGGCGGCGTTGCGGAGGTCGGGGTCAAGATTGACGACCTCTACACGCGCCCGTTATCGTCGGACTCCAAGGCCGCTGCCGCGCAGAAGTAATTGCGGTAACGTCGCGATGGGCGACGATCGTTTGAACACAGCGACACGGGGTGCCCGAAAAGGGTGCCCCGTGTCTTTCGTCAGGCGCGGCGCTACAAGGACGCAAATGAGGACGCAAATGAGCCGATCACAAGCCTCACCCCTCGCGCCATTTTCGCCTCCCGATGCGGCATTCGATCTCACCCAGCCCGGGGTGAGCGGATTCACCTGGTACAAGGAACGGTTGATCGAATCGCTGCTGTTCCTCGCCGCCTCATCGTCGGTTTTGATCACGCTCGCGATCGTCGGAACCCTGGTGTACGAGGCGTCGACGTTCTTCAGCCACGTGTCGCTTTGGGAGTTCCTCACCGACACCCAATGGACGCCGCTGTTCTCGGATGCCCACTACGGCATCCTGCCGCTCGTTTCCGGCACGCTCGTCACGACGATGGTTGCGCTGTGCGTGGCCATTCCAGTGGGGACGCTGGCCGCGATCTGGCTGAGCGAGTATTGCAAGCCCCGTCTCCGCGAGGTCATCAAGCCGGCGCTGGAACTGCTTGCCGCCGTGCCGTCGGTGGTCTACGGATACTTCGCGCTGCTGTTCGTCACCCCGCTGCTCCAGAAGATCATTCCCGGCCTGCCCGGATTCAACATGCTGGGGGCGGGGCTGGTCATGGGGCTGATGATCGTCCCGTACGTCAGTTCGCTCAGCGAAGATGCGATGCAAGCAGTCCCCATGCACATGCGAGAGGGCTCCTACGCGGTTGGGGCCACTCGGATGCAGACCGCGCTGCGGGTGATTTTCCCCGCGTCGCTGTCGGGGGTCACGGCCGCTTATATTCTTGGCATCTCGCGCGCCGTCGGGGAGACGATGGTCGTCGCGGTGGCGGCGGGCATGCAGCCGAACCTGACGGCGGACCCCACCGAGCCGGCGGCGACGATCACCGCCTATATCGTGCAGGTCAGCCTCGGCGACCTCCCGCACGGCAGCATCGGATACCAGTCGATCTTCGCCGCCGGCTTGACGCTGATGCTGATGACCCTGATCTTTAACGTCGCGGGCTACTGGCTTCGCAAACGCTACCGTGAGGTCTACTAAGCCATGTCGAACGAAGATCCCCAGGCCGACCAGGATCGCGCGGCCCGCAGGGCGGCGAATCTTCGCGCGGTCATTGCTCGGGGAAAGTTCCGCGACATCGTTTTTGGGGTTGTGGGCGCACTGCTCGTCTTCGGGTCGCTGACCATCCTGGGCGTGCTGATCGGCGACCTGGCGCGCGACGGCTTTCGTAAGCTCGGCCACGTCAACTACGTGAAGACCGACGGGCGCGTGCCCAGCCTGCGCGACCGTCTCGGCCAACTCGAACGAAAGCAGCAGCCCGGCCAACCCGTCACGTGGGTGCTGCACGTCGAGCCGATCCCGCTGGACCTGCGGGAGGTGAGCGCGGACCCCAAACCATTGGTGGACAAACGGGTCGTCGTCTCAGGTCTGATCCCGGAACCCGGCGAAGGTGAGCCGATGGAGGTCGAGGCGCTGGAGGAGATCCCGACGCCGAAACCCGGCCAAACGCCGGCGCGACTGGGCCGCAACGATTACCGCGGGCGGTTGCGGCCGCTGAAAAATGCCCCGGCGGATGCGATCGCACAGTACGAACTGATCATCGAGCCGTTCGCCCTGGACGTATCGAAGCTGAGCACGGACCTCGGCCCGCTGGAAGGCAAGCGCGTGGCCGTCGGCGGGCGGCGCGGGCGCGGGGAGCAGGCGGGCACGTACGTCGTGGACGAGGTCGCCGAGCTCGAGCCCCAGTCGTTTTTCACTTCCATGCCCTCGCGCTCGGCATTCCGGGCCGGGATTCATTCCGCGTGGGTCGGATCGCTCATGGTGATGCTCGTGACCGTCTGCACCGCGCTGCCGTTGGGCGTGGCTTCCGGCATTTACCTCGAAGAATACGGCCGAAAGAACTGGTTCACCGCGATCATCGAGATCAATATCGCCAACCTCGCCGGCGTTCCATCGATCATCTGGGGGTTGATGGCGCTTGGGTTGTTCGTCTACCAGTTCGGCATGGGGCAGAGCGTCCTGACGGCAGGCCTCACGCTGGGGCTGCTGGTGCTGCCCATCGTCATCATCGCCACGCGCGAATCGA
>JBBSLV010000213.1:0-6998 GCA_038233535.1 Tepidisphaerales bacterium
CACCAGGCGAGTGGACATTTTCTTGGAGAATGGATCGTATGTTCTCCAGACCACCAAGCACCCGAAAATCAACGTCACGGAGTTCCTGAATGCTTACCCGACTGCGGCGACGGTCCCGCCCCCGGCAGGCGCCTTGATTGATGCCGCCGCGCCCGCCAAGGATCGAGATCATGTCAAAGCCCAATGGGGTCTTGTCACGCTCGGTCGGGCGGAAGGATGTACCGTCTGGGTTCCAGTGAACGACCGCAATCTGTCATACCAGCGGAATTCGTTCTCAGATTGCACGCTTTCCCGTCTCCCGAACTTCGGCTTCGACGAGAACACCCGTCGCATCGTCCAGAATATCGACGTGCTTTGGCTAACCAAAAACGTCATCTGCAAAGCATTCGAGATTGAAGCCACAACCTCAATTTACAGCGGGCTTCTTCGGATGAATGACCTTGTCCTGGCACAGCCGAATATCCACATTGAGCTGTACCTCGTCGCGGCGCAATCAAGACGAGGCAAGGTGCGCGATCAGCTTTGCCGACCATCGTTTCAGTCGCTCGCGCCGAAAGTGCTGTCATTATCCTTTGAAGAAGTCGATGCACAACTAAAACGAATCGAGTCATTGGCGCTAAAAGATGGCGCTCGCGTGAGTGGATTGCTTCGCGGAGAAAAGTTCGAGTTGCCCGAGCATGCGGTCTATCCCACTGGTGTTTAGCCTTGTCGGAGCCGCACAGCCTGCAGGGGGTCAGTCGAGTTATCGTTCCCACGGGACGCGCGCGTTACCATTTACAGGCATCGATAAACCGCGGCGCCCATTTCGTTTTCCGGTTCAGGCAAAGGGCGGATTGCGGCGCAGTTCATGAAGGACGACGTGATCGCGCTCTTTGAGCTCGAACAGGATAAGCAGAACGTGGCCGTTGCATCGGAGAAGCACTACCGGCTCGTCCTCCCTGACGACGTGACGGCCGCCGACCTCCAAAATTACGCGTCGCGGCGCGATTAACCCGCCATGACACGCGCGCCGAACGCTGTCATAATCTCCATCATGGATCATTCCATCCGTCCGACCTTGCGTGAGCGATTGAAAGTCATCGTCCCCTTCGGGCTCGGCCAGACCAAGCCGCAGCACTTCCGCGACATGGCGGGCATCGCTTGGAAGAACAAGGACAACCTCTCCTACGCCTGGAAAGTGCTCAGCCGCGGGGTGTGCGACGGGTGCGCGCTGGGCGTGGCGGGGTTCCACGACTGGACGATTACCGGCACGCACCTGTGCATGACGCGGCTGAACCTTTTGCGACTCAACACGATGCCCGCGATGGACATCGAGCTGCTTCGCGACGTGCGGCCGGAGTCGGATATCCGCAAGATGAGCAACGCCCAGCTTCGCGAGCTGGGGCGGCTGCCGTACCCGATGCTGCGGACGCGCGGGGATGATGGGTTTCGGCGCGTGTCGTGGGACGAAGCGCTGGCGCGCATCGCCAGGCGCATCCGTGCGTCCGACCCGAAGCGCATCGCGTTTTTTCTCACCTCGCGCGGGGTGACCAACGAGACCTACTACGTCGGCCAGAAGGTCGCGCGGTTCCTCGGCACGAACAACGTCGACAACGCCGCCCGGCTTTGCCACTCCCCGTCCACCGGCGCGATGAAGACCGCCATCGGCTACGCGGCCAGCACGTGCAGCTACAAGGACTGGTGGGGGACCGACCTGATCGTCTTCTTCGGCTCGAACCCCGCCAACGATCAGCCGGTGGCGATGAAGTACCTCGAGCAGGCGAAGAAGCACGGGACGAAGATCGCGATGGTCAACCCGTACCGCGAGCCGGGGATGGAACGGTACTACGTCCCGTCGTCGCTCACCAGCGCCGTGATCGGCACGAAAATCAGCGACTACTGGTTCCCCGTCGCCCAAGGCGGGGACATCGCGCTGATCTATGGCGTGATCAAGGTGCTGCTGGAGAACAACTGGCAGGATGCGCGATTCATCGCGAACCACACGAGCGAGTTCGACGCGCTGCGCGAGCAGGCGACATCGATCCCCTGGGACGCGATCGTCGAGCAGTCGGGGATGTCGCGCCACGGCATCGAGCAGTTCGCCCGGCTGATTCGCGACGCACAGACGGCGGTGTTCGTCTGGAGCATGGGCATCACGCAGCACAGCTTCGGCGGCGACGCGGTGCAGATGGTGCTCAACCTCGGGCTGATGAAAGGGTACGTTGGCCGGGACAAATGCGGGCTGATGCCCATCCGGGGGCACTCCGGCGTGCAGGGCGGGGCGGAGATGGGGGCGTACTCCACCGCTTTCCCAGGCGGTAAGCCCATCAACGCGGAGAACGCGAAGGCGCTCGAAGCGTTGTACGGCTTCGATGTGCCCGACACGGCGGGGCTCACCACGACGGAGATGGTCGAGAACGGCACCCGCGGCGAGCTTGATCTGCTCTACTGCCTTGGCGGGAACTTCCTGCGCACGCTCCCCGACCCGACATACGTCGAGCAGGCGCTGTCGCTCGTGCCCCTGCGCGTGCACCAGGACATCATCCTCACCGATCAGATGTTCATCGAGGGCGAGGAAGTGATTCTGCTTCCGGCGAAAACCCGCTACGAGCAGGACGACGGCGGAACGGAGACGACGACCGAACGCCGCATCGCGTTCAGCCCGGAAATCCCGCGGCAACTCGGTGAAGCGCGGGCGGAGTGGAAGATCCTGCGCGACGTGGCGCTGGCCGCGTATCCCGAGCGCGCGGAACTGCTCAAGTGCGAGACGGGCCAGTCGATTCGCGAGGAGATCGCGAAGGTCGTCCCGTTCTACGACGGCATCCAGCACCTGCGCACGACCGGCGACGCGATTCAGTACGGCGGCCCGCGCTTGTGCGAGGGATGGAAGTTCAACACGCCGGACGGCAAGGCGCACTTCCGGGCCGTCCCGATGCCGCGCGTGCGGCGGGAGAAGGGGTTGTTCTACGTCACGACCCGTCGCGGCAAGCAGTTCAACACGCTGATTTACGCGGAAACCGATCCGCTCACCGGCGCCGATCGCGACGCGGTCTTGACCAACCCCGACGACGCCGCCGATCTGCATCTGACGCACGGCGACCGCGTGCTGCTGCACAACGAAACCGGCCGGATGGAATGCCGGGTGCACCTGTGCGCGATCGCGCGGGGCAACCTTCAGGTGCATTGGCCCGAAGGGAACGTGCTGCTCCCGACCGGAACGTGCGATCCGATGGGCGGCGTTCCCGACTACAATGCGTACGTCCGCATCGACCGCCTCGGCGGCGCGAAGCGGTCGACGTGACCCTCTCGTTTAGCCCCGCCGCTCGCGGCGGGTTCTTACGGATTCTTACAGATTCTTACAGATTCTTACGAATTCTTACGGGTTCTTCTTCCTACTCCCCGGAGACGCATCACATGAAACAGGTTTATGCCGCCCGCGACGAAATCGACGCCCAACTGGTGAAGGGGTTCCTCGACGATCAGGGCATCGAGTCGGTCGTGCAGGCGGACGGTTTGCAGCAGATCCTCGGCTCGATCCCCATCACCGCCGACACGCTTCCCAGCATCTGGGTGCGCGACGAGGATCTCGAGCGCGCCGCGGAAGCGATCGCCGGGCTCAAGGCCGACGCCGTTCCCCCCCAACCCCCCGCCGATCCATGGACGTGCCCCAAGTGCGGCGAATCGATCGAAGCACAGTTCACCGAATGCTGGAACTGCGGCCAGGCGAAGCCTCTGGTCCCTTCTCCCGGTACGCCGGGAGAAGGTTAGGATCAATACGGTTCATGGCGCATAAAACAAGCCTCTGATCTGAGATAGTGCGGTGCGAGACGACTATCGCAGAGGAGGCTTGATCAATGGAGCATACCGGCCACGGAGGGCCATTGTCCGCCTCGGATGGGCTTGAGTTGCCCGAGGCGTTGGTGTTTAAAGCGCTCGCCCGTCACGTGCCCCCGCACCTGATTGAGCGGGACGCTGGCGACGCTGCTGAGCGCGCCCTGCTGCTGGCTCACAACGCCATCCGCGCGTTGATGGACGAGTCGGCCCTGAGCATCGACGTGGATCCCAGGACGCTCTCGTTCATGCACGCGTTGCGGGAGAAGGGACCAGAGAAGCAGCATGACGGAATCGCAACGTGAACCGCTCTCCACCTGCCCCCGCTGCGGGGGCCGGGAGCTTTTCATTCGGAAGGATTTCCCGCAGACGCTCGGCGTCACGATCGTCATCGTCGCCGGCATCGCGTTCCTCGTCCTCGCGGCGTCTCGGCGCTGGTTTTACGTTGGCGTTCTCGTGCTGCTGGCGGCCGTGGTGGTGGACCTGATCCTGTATGCAGTGGTCCCGAAGATCACCGTCTGCTACAGCTGCCGCGCTGAGTTCCGCAACGTCCCGCTGAACCCGGAGCACGGGGGCTACGAACTGGCGGTGGGGGAGAAGTACCGCACGCCCGGCCGATAGTGTGTCGCGGCGCCGGTTACGTTACGCTGCCTGGCCCCGTGGAGATCTATCGAAAATGAATGCAATCTTCGTGTCGATCCTGTCGCTCGCGTCGGTGCTCGTGCCCAGCAAGGGCTGGTATCCGCCGGGCGAACCCATCCTCATCAACGTCAAGGGCGGCGCCGGTGAGACCACGCTGCTGCTGACCGACTTCGCGGGCAAGTCGTTCGAGGCGCAGGGCGGGCCGAAGAACGCGATCCTCCCGGCCGGCGATCAACAGGTGGACGTGGGGCGGATGTTCCCGATTCTCTCGACCCCTGGAACCTACGTGCTGTTTGCACTGCCGCGGGAGAGCAGGTCGATGTACGACTTCGCGGGCACGCCGCTGGTGATCAGCGTGCGCGACGACCGCCGGCGCGGGGCGCCCCCGGGCGCGATGGTCGTGAAGGTCGAGCCGCTGGTGTACGCGATGATGACGACGGAAAAGGGACTGCTGACGATCGCGTTCTTCTATGAGGTCGCGCCGCACACGACGACGAACTTCATCAACCTCGCATCGAGCGGCTTCTACGACGGGCTGACGTTCCACCGCATCGTCCCCGGCTTCGTGATTCAAGGCGGGGATCCGCGCGGCGACGGCTCCGGGGGGCCGGGGTACATGATTGACGCGGAGTTCAACGACCGTCCGCATGAAGAGGGCGTGCTGTCGATGGCCCGGAGCGAGGATCCGAACGAAGCCTCCGGCGCCCCGCCCCGCGCCGAGTTCGCCAACAGCGCGGGCAGCCAGTTTTTCATCTGCCTGGATTACAACACGACGAAGCAGCTCGACCGGCGGTACACCGGGTTCGGGCGGGTGATTGAAGGGATGGACGTGGTCAAGCAGTTGGCCGCCGTGCCGCTGGCCGACGAGCGCAGCGGCCGACCGCAGGAGGCGCCAGTGATCCGGAAAGTCGAGATCAAGCCGGTGACAGCCCATGAAAACCCCTACGCGACCATGCAGCAGATGGCCAGGCCGCCGGATTCGCTGATCCCGGCGGCGACGCAGCCTGTTGAGTAAGCACGAAATCAGAAGCACGAAGCACGAACCAAATCCCGGGGCACAAGCGGCAAACTCCAAACTGAAATTCTTCGTTTCCTGCTCTCCGCTTTCTTTGTTGCGGATTGTCCGGCTGCGCCGGCTCAAAAGAACGTGCTTCTGATTTCGCGCTTTCCCCGAGAGGGTGCATTCGCGCCTACCATGCAGTACAATTCGCAAGCGCGTCGTCCGTCGTTGCCGAAGACGGCCGGGTCCGATGCAAGGGTCGGCTGTGAATCGGGTCAGGTCCGAAAGGAAGCAGCCCTAAGCAGTCCCGGCCTTGTGCCGTCGTGTCCCCGGTCGTCTTCCGCCCCGACGGGCGGTTTCATTTTGGATTTTGGATTATTGATTTGGATCGGCGGGCAGGATCGCCCCCCGTTCCTCTCTTTTAATCCAAAATCTCCAATCTAAAATCCAGAATCCCCATGCGTTTGTTCATCGTCGCCAACGCCGAGAAGCCCAACGTCCGGCCGGCGCTGGATGAATTGGTGCCGTGGGTGTCGCGCAAGGTCACCGTCACCGGGACCGACACCTCATTGGCACGCGACCTCTCCGACGTGCAGGCCGACGCGATTCTTGTCCTGGGCGGGGACGGCACGCTGCTCTCCGCCGCCCGTCGGCTGGGGGGGCGGCAGATCCCGCTGTGCGGCGTGAACTTCGGGCGGCTGGGGTTCCTCGCCAGCTTTACGCCGGCGCAATTTCGCGATCATTTCGATGCGCTCGTTGCGCAGACGCTCCCGATCAGCTCCCGGCAGGTGCTGGAGGCGTCCGTCCTGGCCGCGGGTGTTTCCTGCGACTTCAACGACAAGGCGGACGTGGCATCGAAGCGGCGCTTCACGGCGACGGCCTTGAACGACGCGGTCGTGACGGCGGGGCCCCCGTTCCACATGATCGAGCTCGAGCTTCGCGCCGACGGTGACAGCGGGGTGCGGTACTTCGGCGACGGCGTCATCGTCGCCACGCCCAGCGGGTCGACGGCGTACAACGTGTCGGCGGGGGGGCCGATCATCGACGCGTCCGTCGACGCCATCTGCATCACCCCCATCTGCCCGCACAGTCTGTCGTTCAGGCCGGTCGTCGTGTCTTCCCGCATGACGGTCGTGATCACCGCGTCACACGTCAATCCCGGCACGACGCTTTTTTGCGACGGGCAGGCAAGCACGAAATTATCCCCGGGTGAAACCGTGGTGCTCCGGCGGAGTCCAAACGACGTGCTGTTGATCGAAAATCCCCAGGCCCGGCAGTGGCGCAGCCTGGCGGAAAAACTGCACTGGGCGCAGAGCCCGCGGTACGCGGGGAATTCGTAACACTTCAGCCGCCTGCAACGTTCGGCGCTTGTAAGGTATTGCGCTTTTGATTTGGATAGCGTACATCATGTCCTCTGCGACACACCACCCAACCAACTGAGTTCGATACGCTGCTGGCGGCGCTGCTCCAGGGCGCGTTGACCGAGACGCAGGCAAACCGTCTGGCCGAGCTGGGGCCCGAAGCGGTTCGGCTGGTGCTGCTGGCG
>JBBSLV010000214.1:0-6988 GCA_038233535.1 Tepidisphaerales bacterium
CATAGTGTGATCTCCACAAGGCCTTTGCAGCGGCCGTCGGCTTCGCGAGTGCGGGTGAAGAACTCGAACCACTCGTTCCAGTCTGCCTCATCTTCGGCGGCGAAGAGTTCCTCGGGACTGCGGGTGAGAAGCATTTGTTCCAAATCTAACGCGGCATCGAGGTCGCGCTGCACTTGCGATTGAAAATCGGTGGGCAGGAGAATGACGGCGTCGATGTCGTTGGGGTCGGGGCTTGGCGGTGACGAAGCTGCCGTCGATCAGGAAACGCCGGGCACCGATCTGCTTGGCCAGTTCGAGCCAACGGCGCAGCCGAAGCACAAGACGCCGACGGCGCGAGGTGACAGAGCCGAACCGAAACGTCATCTCGGCTTCGTCGGCGAGGTGTAGCCCTTCGGGCAGATAGCCATCGGAACGGAACGCGGGAATCATTCAGCGAGGGTTGTACAGAGGAGCTGTCTTTCGGTCAATGTTAGCCAGGGGCGCGCCCGCGCAGGCAATCGATGAGGACGGAACTGTCGATGATTCCCGCCATCAGCTCGCCGGCGCATCGTCGCGCCGCATGAGACGTTCCCGCAGCGTTCCGGACGCTTCGACCGAATCTTCAGGCAGGTCGTTGCGGTCTTTCCAAATGCCCAGCGCGGGATGGGCAGCAACTGACGCGGACGGCTCGCCAGCGGGAATGACATCCACCAACGTACCGTCCGCAGGCTTCTCGCCCTCTAAAACGACCACGCCATGGTCCATTTTGCCCCGGTAAGTCATGCCCGTAAACATAGCGAGCAACAGGATGCGCCGATAGCGATTCCATGCGTGCCCTCTCCATCCGCCAGCACGGTTTGTTTAAGTTGGGCCGAGTTGAGGAGAGCGGGGGATCAAGACGGTGGAGCTGCGGTCGAGATCGACTTACGATCATCGGGGAACGCTTCTACATCTACGCAGCCAAAGTCAGAGCGAAGACGCCGATCTGGTCGGATGGCCTGCGGGTCGCGACACCGCCGCCCCCCCTCTGGATGATCGAACTGGCGGAGCAGGTGAAGCTGATCGAGCCGGGCACGCTATTACCGACGGATCCCCAGCCGATGTGGTTCAAGCCATTCTGAGGCCCACGGCGCGGTCCGGACCAGACGGCGCTGAGCGGCACCAGGTCACAGACGTTCAGCGATGAAACCAGCGGCCGGCGCACGTCGGCATACGCATTCCCCAGCAGGCTTCCCATCCAGGCTTGCACGGCGTTGAAGTCTTCGATTTCCGATACGAATGCCGTCCATTGGGCGACCTTCGCGGGATCGGTCGCGAACTCGTCACTGAAACAGACCGGCTCGACAACCACCTGTGTCTGACGGCGAGCAAACGGACTGGCCGCGCTCATGCCGGAAACGAGCGAGCCGCCGATGTCCCCGCCTTGGAGCGCGATCGACTTCACGTTAATCGATACGCGCTTTTGTCCTCTTCCTCACCGTGACACGAATACCATGAGGCGGCGAAGATCGACTGAACGTCCTTGACAAGGTCGATCGCCCGCGCGGTGGGAACCGGGAGCGTCGCCGTGTCGATCTCAGCGATCGCGGCAGCGGTGAAGAACGCAATAAAGGCGCGAACAATAAGCCCACAAGGCAAAACCGCGTGGAATGATTGGCGCGTTGTTCCGTGCGATGATCAAAACACGTTCGAAGTGTTTGAGAGATGATAGTTTCCTATGTAGTGTTACAATGGGCAGAGCCGTTTGTTCGATTTTATTTGATCCCGCGGTCTACCGCACCGTCTCCCGCCACTCCGCGTGTGCTATGGCAATGTCCGGCGACTCCTGCATGGCGCGGAAATATTCGCGGGCGAACGAGTCGTCGGACTCGCTGGGGACGAGCAGATCGCGCGCCTGCTTGAGCAGCGCCTCGCCCTGATGCGGTTCGGTCGGTTCCCTTGATGCGGTGAATTCGTCGATCTGGACGATAAGTTCAGAAATGGGCCGCACCCAGGCGAACCACGGGTCGTTCAGGACGAGATGGAGGAACTCGAGCGGCGTGCCGACGGGCCCGCTGCTGCGCTCGTAGCGGCTGCGCTCGTGATCGATGATCGTCTTGTGCACGCGCAGAAGCCCGGCGTGTGCGGCGTTCAATCGCCGGTGAAGCGCTTCGTCGGCGGGTGATTTCGCCGGTCGTCGTGGGTTTGCCATCGCGTGCCTCCGCATCAGAATGCGCCGATGTTTGATCGTAGCACCGCGCGGCAGGGTGCGGCATACGTTAAATGCGACGCCGTCGCGTGCATCTTGCGCAGGGCCTTTCGGTTCTTTCTCAACTCGCCAGAAAAAGACGACCGCGAAGTGCGCGAAGCACGCGAAGGACGACGCGAAGGCACACCACTGGACGTTCTTCGCGACCCCTTCGCCTCTTCGCGACCTTCGCGGTTGCCTTTTGAGAATTGAAAGACCCTGGCATCTTGCACGTGGCGCCGGTAAGCCCCTCCCGCCGGATGGTGTTTTCTTCTAATTTAGAATACCCGCGCGTGTCGTCCTGTTACTTTATTTCTCCGCTGTGAACTCCACCACCACACTCCAAATGATCGAACGGCGTAAATCCAAGATCTCGGGATGGGGCGTCTACGCGACCCAGCCGATCAACAAGAACAAGCGCATCGTCACCTACGAAGGCGAGCGGATCACGAACAAGGAAAGCCTCAGGCGCGAGGAGAAGTACACACCGAAGGGAACCATCTGGTGCTTCCGGCTGAACCGGTTGTACGTGCGCGACGCCGCCGTCGGCGGGAACATCGCGCGGTTCATCAACCACGCGTGCAAGCCCAACTGCTACACGACGGTGCAGGACAACACCACGATCTGGATCATCGCGGCCCGGAACATCCGCCGTGGCGAGGAACTGACGTACAACTACTCGACCGACGGCGTCGCGGGCATCCCGTGCAAGTGCAGGCCGGGGTGCAAGACGATCATCTGACGCACGGAATTTCCTGCCCGCGCGCGCTCAATCCCGCGCACATCCACCTCTTCACTGTGTAGAGGAATAATCCGCCGGAGTGTTCACATTGGCGAGAGTCCCCGGAGAGTCACACGCGACCTCCCGCACAAGTTGCGGGCGATTTTTCGCAAGCTGGTTGAGGCCCGAGTCGCAGGCCGGGGAATACACCACCGCGATAAGCGAAGCGGGGAAAATCATCGGGTGCCCGCGGCGGCCCGCGTGCGTGGCGATGACAATCTGATCCGACATTTTCGCAAATGCATCAATGCATCGGCGCACGTCGGCGGCGGTGATGCGGGCGGCGTCGCTCGGGCAGATGAGGTAGCCGTCGGAGCGCCCCGACGAGGCGAGGCCGATGCGGATCGAGTCGATCATCTCCGTTTTCGGGTCGTCGTTGATCGCGATGTGGACCCGCGGGGGGAAGGGCGGGAGCTTCTCGCGCAGAGCAGTGCCGGCAACGACCGTCACGCGCGCCACGCCCCCGTCCAGCAGCGCGTCGACGATGCCCAGCAACATCGGGCGACCGTCCACGTGCAGCAACTGCTTGGGCGCCCCCATTCGACCCGATCGCCCGGCGGCAGGAATGACGGCGGCGACCTTGGCTGCTTCGCTGGAATCAGGCATGGTTCACCCAGGTTCCGGTTGGTTTAGCGACGGCCCGGCTAAATCCTAACCCGCGGCGACGCACGGGTCTGTAACGGCACGTCAACCCGGATGTGCTAAGCTCGTGAAGCTAATGAAAGCTCGTAACAAAAAGATTTCACCCCGGAACTGCTTACTCTCCGCAATCTCCGGTGCGTCAGTGATACCGGCTGGTCCAGGTTCCAGCAGCGGGTTATTCGACGGACCGCTGGCGGCAGACTTGCGTTTCGGAGTAGACATCGGTCACGGCCTTGCGCTCTGCTTCGCCAAGTTCGACCCTGACTTGTCCCCGCTCTTTCCAAAGCTCGTAAACTTGAGTCATCCGACCGGCATGCTTACCGCAGAGGATCATGACCTCATCGCCAATTCGAAATGGCGATTCGTTGATGCGGGCGACGACGTTCAAGAGGGGGCCAAGTACAAACATCCCGGGGAATATCGCAAGGAACAACCCAAGCACGCCACCAATGCAAATCAGGAGAGCCGTCCAGAGCACGCTGACCGGTGAAGGCTGAGTTGCCGGGATTAGGTGCCACGCCACCCATAGCGCTCCCGCGACCGTCGCCAGCCAGAGGACGGCGTTGCTGGCGAAGAATCGTTGTCGCAAGCTGGGTCGCATCGCGTCGAATAACGGACCGACGTTCAGCGGCCGGGCGGGCACCGGACCAACTTTGGAATCACGAGGACCGCGACGCTCGCCCGGTCCGCTGCAACGGCTGGTTATCCACGCTTCCGGACGGCCTTCTTCCGCGACTTCGCCCGGTCCGCTTTCTTCACGTCGAGCACCTTCACCTGAATCACGTCCCCGACCTCCAGCGGCGTGATCGACTTCCACCGCACGTGGACGTCCTTCTCCGGATCGGTCCGCGCCGTCAGGCCTCCGACGGAGTAGAAGACTTCGCCGTTGGTGTCATCCGGCCAGGCGGGAACGGTCTTCGGACCGAGTTTCCCACTAGCGGTGATGATCGTACTAAGCACGGCGAGATCCTCCGCACCGGCGATGCAGATGCGCTTACCGTTGAGTCGTACCTCGAAAGCGATCATGCGTGGATAACTACTAATGATACGCCGCCGGCGCAAATCATCATGCCGGCGTTGGCGCTATGGGTGGAAGGATAAAGCGCCCGCGGCGGGGCGGCAAGGGGGTTGGCGTGTCGAGGAGCGGGGCGCGGGCGCCAATCATCAGCCGCGGCGGGCGGGCTTCGTTGTTTGCGCCGGCGGGTCGCCGCGCGCCGGGGATTCCTGCTGCGCGCCGTGCGTTTCTCCCGCGCGCCGCAAGCGTTCGCGGCGCGCCGGAGGTTCGCGCCGCGCGCCGGGAGTTCGCGCTGCGCGCCGGGAGTGCGCGTTGCGCGCCGGAAGTTCCCCTTGCGCGCCGAGAGTTCGCGCTGCGCGCCGGAAGTTCCCCTTGCGCGCCGGGAGTTCCCCTTGCGCGCCGGACGTCCTCGCGAACCGCGGGGGGCTTGGGCAGGTCGGTTTCGGGCGTTTTCCCGGACGTTCTGCAAGCGCGGGCGGGCGGGGTTCAGGTGGGCCGTCCTTTAGCCGATTCAGCAGGTGTCCCCTGGCACACGCAACGAAAGGCTCAGATGGCACGCAACTTCTACTACGGCACGGACGCGCGGATCGTGGCCGGCTCGGCGCGATTTGCTTCGCGGATCAATGCCAGCCCGTCGGCGTTCGGCCTGTCGCCCGAACGGGCGGCCAGCTACGCGGCGTTGGATGCGATCCTGCAAAGCGCGTATCACGCAGCCATCACGCCGAACACGCGAACGCCCGTTGCGGTGCGCGAGAAGGACGAGGCGCTGCGGGCCGCGCGGCTGGAGGCGGCGCGCGTGGCGAGCATCATTTCCGCGACGACGACGGTGGACGATGGCCAGTTGCTGGCGCTGGGGCTGTTGCCGCGACCGAGGCGCGCGGCGCGACCCGCGCCGGATGAGCCGCCGATCGTGAACGTGGCGATGGTGGTGGGGCGGCTGGTGACGGTGCGCATCCGCGCGCAATCGTCGGACGGGGCGCGCAAGCCATTGGGTTGCCTCGGCGCGCAGTTGTACGTGTTCCGGGGAAACGAGCCGCCGAGCGACGCGCGGCTGTACCGTTTCGAAGGGCTCGCCACGCGCAAGACGCACACCATCCAGTTCCCCAACGACGTGGCCAGCGGATCGACCGCGTGGATCTCGGCAGCATGGGTCTCGCGCAGCGGAAAGACCAGCATTGCAAGCAACCCGGTGAGCGTGACGATCCAGGGCGGACCGGTTCTCGCGGCCAGCGCGTAAGAGGTTGTATCGCCGCGGATGAACGCAGATGAACGCAGATAAAAAGAACGGAATCCGGTGTTTCGGTTTTTCTGATCCGCGTTCATCTGCGTTCATCTGCGGTTCAATCCTCTGCTCATTCCAGGAGGGTGCGGATCATGACGCCTCGCGCCATCGCGTCGCGGCAGGCGCGGGTGAGCTCCTCCAGCTCGTCGGCCCAGGCGAGATACACCGGAATCCTCGCGAACGTGATCGACCGCCAGGTCCCGGTCGGGCGGAGGTACTCGTCGGGCACGTCCATGCACGGCACGCCGTCGGCCAGCAGTTGCCCACCCGTCCACTCGAACCGCTTAGCGGTCAGATGCTCGAATCCCGTCCACTGCATCGCCTCGGCGACGTCGGTTGCGACGGCGTCCACCAGATGCAGCAGTCCGCGCCCCGCCACGAGCGTGGGCGGGGTGGCGACGAACCCGACGTTACCGTCGTCGAGGTTCACGAAGTGTCCCCAGTCCTTCACGATCTGCCCCTCGGGCTTCAATTGCTGCGGGAAGTGCACGAGCCCCTCCAGGTCGATCGCTTCGAGCGGGCGGCCCACGTCGACGTACGGGCGGTGGTGAGCCTTGGCCATGTCCTTCATCATTTCCGTCTCGCGGAGCAGGTCGATCGGGTCGAATGTCGCCGCGGCGCGGGTGAACATCTGGAGATGGCTGGGGAAATTGAACTCGCGCTGGAGGACGACGGAGACGAGGTGGTAGAGGCTGTACGTGACGCCGTACGGTTTGGGGGAGTCGCCGACGTGCAGTTCAAAGGGCATGACTGCCTGAGTAGGGATGAGGGCGGAGGGATGAGGGATAAAGGGAAACGAATGCGCCCGTCGTGGCAATTCGATCGTTGTAGGCAGAGGTCGGATTCATGACAGCATTGTTGGTGGAACGATTGCATCTCGCAAATCGGATTCAAGCGCTAACAGCCCGTGGCGGAACCCGCCGTCCGGCTCAGGCGGCGATGGCCAGGGGTGACGACTGACTTTCAGTCGCCGGCGGGCGGCCGAGGGTTTCGATGCTTCGCAAGACCGCTCCGAGCCGCCGGAGACGATGCACCAGGGCCAAAATCAGCGCGCAAGCGACC
>JBBSLV010000215.1:0-6982 GCA_038233535.1 Tepidisphaerales bacterium
TGCTGCTCGACCGCATGAAGAAGATGGCCATGGTCGACGACAGGCCGGTCTACGCCCGCTCGGTGCGTGCGATGGCCTTGGCCGTGCACAACCGCCGGAGCGACCGCGCAACGCTCGCGGACGATCTCGACTACCTCCTCACCGCGTCGATGGGCGGCGCGTACGACTACGCCAACCCGACCAAAGCACAACGCGAAACCAGTCGGTGGGACAATTCGAACACGCAGTATGCGAACCTCGGGGTATGGGCGGCGGCGGACGCGGGGCTTCCGGTGCCGGGCGCGTACTGGGAGGAACTGGAAAAGCACTGGACAAGCAGGCAGCTCCCCGGCGGCGCGTGGACCTACCAGGCGAGCGGCGGCCCGCAGTTAACCATGACGGCGGGCGGCGTGACGTCACTGTTCGTCGCCGGCGACATGCTCGCCGCCACGCGCGCCGCAGCAGGCGTGGACAAGGCGCCGTTCAAGCCCGAACTTCAGCGCGGCCTCGACTGGCTCGCCACGGATGACAACAGCATCACGCCCCCTCAGCACCACGCGGGCTACGGGTTGTACGGCCTGGAGCGCGCGGGGTTGGCCTCGGGGTTCAAGCGATTCGGCAAGCACGACTGGTTCCGCGCGCTCGCCGCCCAAGTCATCGAGACGCAGGGCAAGGACGGCTCGTGGGATGGCACGGACAGCCTGCGCGCCGAGACGGCGTTCCGCATCCTGTTCCTCGCGCGCGGGCGACACCCGATCATGATGAACAAGCTGCGCTTCGACGGCGCCTGGGCCAACCGCCCGCGAGACGTCGCCAAGCTCGCCGAATTCGTCTACGACACGATCGAGCGACCCGTCAACTGGCAGGTCGCCAACCTCGAGCAAGGATGGCAGGAGTGGATCGACGCGCCAATCGCCTACCTCGCCAGCCACGACCCGGTCCCCATGACCGACGAGAACCTCGATCAGCTCCGTGCGTACGTCGAGAACGGCGGGTTGCTGTTCACGCATGCCGACGCCGACTCGAGCACGTTCAATGCGTTCGTTGAGGATCTGGCCAGGCAACTGTTCCCGCAATTCCAGATGCGCGATCTCCCGCCGGAGCACGACATTTACTCAATGGTTTACAAGCTGGCGGGGGAGAAGGTTCCCCCGCTGCGCGGGCTGAGCAACGGGACGCGCCTGCTGATGATCCACTCGCCGACGGACCTCGCCGCCACCTGGCAAAACCGGCTGCCCAAAATCCGTCCCCTCCCGTTCCAACTCGGGGCAAACCTGTTCGTCTACGCCACGGGCAAATCCCCGCTGCGCCACCGGCTCGACACGGCGCTCGTGCCCGATGTGACGGAAAATCCGCTGGAGACGTTCACCGTCGCCCGCGTGAAGCACGGCGGGCAATGGGATCCCGAGCCCGCGGCGTGGCCGCGCATGGCGAAGTGGTTTCGGCGGGAAACGAACGTCGCGTTGAACGTCGTCACCACCGACGCCGCCGCCCTGCGCCGCAGCGACACGCCGTTCGCGCACCTCACGACGACCGCGCTATGGAGACCAAGCGAGTCGGAGCTCGATGCCATCCGCACGTTCGTCCGCGAAGGCGGATTGCTCCTGCTCGACCCCGCCGGCGGCTCGGCTGACCTCGCCCTCGCCCTTGGGCGCGACATCGCACAGGCCGCGTTCCCTGATCAGATGGTTCGCGACGTCAATGCAAGCGAACAGTTCATCGGCGGGACCGGAGCGGGCATGGTCAACCTCACGAAGCCGCTCTTGCGCGTGTACGCCGTCGAGCAACTGAGCGATGACCTCCCGACGATGCAGATCATGCCGGTCGGGCGCGGCTGGATCGTGATCAGCAAGCTGGATCTGGTGAGCGGGCTGCTGGGCAGCAATACGTGGGGAATCATGGGCTACGATCCGAATTACGCGCAGCCGCTGATGAAAAACCTCATCCTCTTCGCGTGCAATGGTCGCTCGCACGCCGCGCCAACGCTGCCCCCACCCGCGACGACGCCGGAATCGTCCGTGTCGGACGGCGCAGCACCCGCGACGGCGCCACAGGTCATCGAGCCCCCACCGGCGCCGTAGCAGTGTTCCAATGAAGAAGAGGTAGAAGAAGCCCATGCCTCAGGCACGGGCTCTTAACGCTGGATTACTTCGGTCGCGTCCCACGCTGAGGACCGCGGTGGGCGCTTTTCTTCAAATGCGGTTTCGCACTGCTCGCGCTCGCGCCTGCCGCGCGCTTACCGCGTCGGGGAGCGGCCCTGGGAGCGCGCGGCGCCGGACGTTTGCCTTCCCCGGCGTCCGACAGTTCATCCGTCGTCGTGCCCCGCACGCGCCCGCGCACCACCAGTCGAATCGGCACTTCCGCGAACGGCAGCATCTCCCTGAACCGGTTGATCATGAACCGCTGGTAGTTCTCGTTCACGTATTCCGGGTTATTCACGAACAGCACGATCGTCGGGGGGGCCACGTCGGTTTGCGTCGCGTAGAACACCTTGGCGCGGCGACCCGTTGGGGAGCTGGGGTGCTGCTGGTCGAGGATCTGCCGCACGACCTTGTTCAACTGCCCTGTCGAAAGCCGCTCGTTGGCCTGCTTGAAGATATTCTGCGCCAGATCGAGCACCTGCTGGACGTTCTTCCCTTCCTTGGCAGTGACGAACGCGATCGGCGCGAAGTGCAGGTGCTGGAGCTCCTGACCGAGGTACTCGCCGAACTGCTCCATCACGTCCTCGTCGCGGAACTTGTCATCGTCCTGCTTTCGCTGCTCGCGGATGCGCTGGCGGGCGAGATCCCACTTGTTGATGACGAGGATGACCGGCTTGTGCTGCTCGGCGATGTACTGCGCGAGCTTCTTGTCCGGCTCGCTGACGGGTTCCGTCCCGTCGATCAGCATCAGCACGATGTCGGCGCGGCGGATCGAGCGCTGCGCGCGGTGGAAGGAGTAAAACTCGATGTCGTTCGTCGCCATGTGCCGCTTCTTGCGCACGCCGGCGGTGTCGATGACGATCATCGTCTTGCCGTCTTTTTCGAACCGGACGTCGATGCTGTCGCGCGTCGTGCCGGGAACCTCGGAGACGATGACGCGCTCGGGATCGCCTTCGTAGTGCTTGGCGATCGCGTTGACGAGCGTGCTCTTGCCCGCGTTGCGCTTACCGACGATCGCGACCATCATCTGCGGCTGCGGGATCTCGGTCGGTGCGTCCGTCAGGTCGACATTCTTGTGAATCGCGTCCTCGAGCTGGTCGAGGTTGCGGTTGCGCAGCGCCGACACGCCAACCGGCGTGCCGAAACCCAGTCGTGAAAAGTCGCCCAGCGCCGGGTCCGCCTTCGGCCCATCGGTTTTATTTGCGATTAACACGGTTTTGATGCCCTGCCGCCGAAGCAGCGCCGCGATCTGTTCGTCCCCGCCGGTCAAACCCGCCTCGGTGTCGACGATGAACAGCACCAGGTCCGCCCGCGTCATGGCGATTTCGATCTGATGGCGGATGTGCTCCGTCAGCCCCTGATCGTCGTCGAAACCATATCCGCCGGTGTCGACAAGCTCGACGTATTTGCCGTCGATCTCCAGCGGCATCATCACCCGGTCGCGCGTGACGCCCGGCAAATCCTGCACGATGCTGATGCGTTTCCCAACCAAGGCGTTGAGGAGGCTGCTCTTGCCGACGTTGGGTCGGCCGACAATCGCGATGACGGGCATGGAGGGCATGGGAGGGTCACTTGTCACTGGTCACTGGTCACTTGTCAAACGTCAAAGATCGTCCGCATCTTCATTCCCTGACCAGTGACCAGTGACAAGTGACAAGTGACGAGGTCGGGTATAATCAGCGCTCATGCGGGTCACAGACCTTCTCAATCGGGTGAACGATCGCCCCTTCCGCGGGTTTCGCATCCACCTGTCCGACGGCTCGGCCATACCGGTCACTGAGCCGGGGATGATGATCGTCGGTCCGTCCAGCGCTGTGCTTCCCACCGAGTTTGGCAGCGAGCAGGGCGAACGGGTGGCAACCCGCTGGCGGACCGTCGCCCTCTCACACATGGTTCAGTTCAGCGATCTGGATGAGCCGGTATCCGGCAAGCGGCGCAAGCGCAAATAGCGCGGCGCTGGTCGCGTTTATTCTCGCGAGCGATAATTGACCCTCATTGTGGGAATTTATTCACAATGTTGCGTCTGGCATGGTCAACGTGGCATAATCCGCTTCGCCGCACACCCACTTCTACTCAGCGGCTGACGTCCGATGTTCCACGCGAAGCGCGCAAAAGGAGTTCTTCCCATGCCGACCGTCCTTGATGTGATCCTCGCCAAAGGCGATGTCGTTCATTCCATCACCCCCGCCGAATCCGCGATCGACGCCGTGCACAAGATGAACCAGTTTAAGATCGGTTGCCTGATGGTCATGCAGGGCGATCAGGTCGTCGGCATCTTCACCGAGCGCGACGTGCTCCGCCGGGTGATCGGCGACGGGAGGAACGTCGCCGATGTGACCGTGGGCGAGGTGATGACCTCGGAGGTCGTCTGCTGCCGTCCGGAAACAGACCTCGATGACGTCAGCGCGATCATGAAGACGCGCCGGGTGCGTCATGTGCCCGTCTGCGACGAGGACGGCAAGCTGCACGGTGTGGTCTCGATCGGAGACGTCAACGCCTTCCACGCGACGAACCAGGAACAGACGATTCACTTCCTCAACGAGTACATCTATGGACGGGCATAAGCGGTAGCTCGAACAGTATTAAGGTCATACATTATTGAGGTCATGAGAACGCGCGCAAAGGCGCCTCCCCTTGATCCTTGACAATGTGCGTTCTCTAAGCAAAAGCCCAAGCCTCAGGGCTTGGGCTTCTGTGCACTGATTTGTGGGCACGACTACCGCCGCGCTAGCGCTTCGTGCTTCCCTTCCCCATCGCTTCCTGCACCTTCCCCACCCCCTTCTGCACCTTCCCCTTCGCCTGTTGCGAGTTGTCCCCCTTGACTGCGCCGGCGACCTCGTTCGCCTTGCCTTTGACCTGCTTGGCCTTGCCGGCCGCTTCGTCTTCACGTCCCATCGGAACCTCCAGTGGTAAGAGATTCCCTAACTTAACCCCGCGGCAAACGGATCGACTGCGCGTAAAATCCCGCCGACCATGAAAAAACCTCCTCTGCGCATCCAGCCGACGACCCTCTGGGAATACCCCTCCCAAGACTACGGCGACGCCCACCAGGGCCGCGCCGGGTACAAGGGCGCCACCCCCAGCTACATCATCTGGAACCTGCTCCAGCGCTACACGAAGGAGAAGGATCTCGTCGTCGACCCCTTCGCCGGCAGCGGCACGACGATGGACGTCGCCCGCGATCTCAACCGTCGCGCCCTGGGCTACGACGTCCACCCGACGCGCAAGGACATCTTCAAGGTCGACGCGCGCAAGCTCCCGCCGGAGCTGAGCGGCAAGGTTGATTTCATCTTCATGGATCCCCCCTACTCCACACACCTCGACTACGGCCCCGACCCGCGCGACATCGGCAAGCTCGACGTCGCGAAAGGTCCGCAGTACTACGACGCGATGAGCCAGGTCTTCGCCGAAACGATGCGGCTCCTGAAGCCGGGAAAACACCTGGTCCTCTATGTCAGCGACAGCTACGTCCACGGCCAAGGCTTCCACCCTCTCGGCTTCGAGTTGTTCGAGCGCCTCCGCCGCGCGGGGCTGGAACCCGTCGATATCGTCTCGGTCGTCCGCCACAACAAGACGCTGGAAATGGGCAACTACCGCAAGGCCGCCGAGGAGGGGAACTTCTTCCTGCGGGGGTTCAATTATCTGTTCATCATGCGAAGGCCGAAGTGATCGAAGGAATCGTCAAATTGACATGTCCCCCCACCCGTCGTTTAATCACCCCAACCCCGCAGGAGTGGCGGAATTGGCAGACGCGCATGACTTTGGATCCTGTACCGAAAGGTGTAGGGGTTCGACCCCCCTCTCCTGCATTGAAAACCCCTGTTTTTCAGGGGTTTTTTGGTGGACGAAAATCATTTCGTCCACCTTTTCGTCCACTTACTTATCTCGCTGGCAACCTCACGTGACGCACCATCCAATCGACCCCGGTTCAACACCGGAGTTCAGGATGGTTCAGCGGTCTGACCTCGTTGTGCGCGAATCCAGACGGCACCAGCCGCCAACTGAGAAGCCCCCGACAGTTGCCGCTGTTGGGGGCTTTCGCTTTCTGACCAAGCACACTTCATCCCGCTAGCCACAGCTGCGCGACCGGTCGGAAATCCTCTCGATGGAGCCGGCTGACTAGCGCCCTTCTTCCGGCGTGATGCCTTCTGGACGCTTGCCCAATTCTTCCCACCGCACTTTCGTCTGGGGGTAGAACTCGAGGTCCATTGGCTATGCGACGTTCCGCTCACTCATGTTTTGTAGGAGGTCGTACTTCTCCACCAGCGGATGTAGCTTCTCTCCATCCGGATGGATGCAGTTGTAGAACAGCAGCGCGAACTCCGGCTCAGAAACGTGCGCACGGAGGATACGGACGAAGTCCTTCTTCTCATCGTCATTGAGAGAATGACTCATGTCCACAATGCGAATCGTGTGGTAGAGCAGCCGAAAGTAATGTCCGATCTGGGCTTCTCTGTCGCGTTTGAGCTTCCCGTAGACGTGAAGGATGAGTTGTTTCCGCTCTGCGGCGCCAATTAGGTTCCCTTCGCCGTCGCGAATGATCGGACTGAGTTCCCTCAACAGTCGGTCGGCGAGGAGGGTAAACGCCCCGCGACCTTGGCGGTCCTGGAACATCACCTGCTCGATGACGTCCTGCCACGACTCTAACATCTGGAAGAATTGGTTCTGCACCGCCTGCTTGACGAGAAACTTGTTCTGCGTCTCCATCTGCTCGCGCTGCCCCCTCATCTCGTCCTGCTGGACTTCTAAATAACCGTGCGCGAGTGCGCGCCACATTCAAATGCGTCTCCTATCAACACTTATGACGTAACAAGTGAGGACTCCCGCTGTAGATGGGTTTAAGACAACTCGTCCACAAGCAA
>JBBSLV010000216.1:0-6969 GCA_038233535.1 Tepidisphaerales bacterium
CGCGGGCCCGGTGGGGGGTGCGGGGGGGGGGGTCCCGTCACCCGCCCCCCGCCGCCGTCCCGGTTGCCCCCACCGCATTTACTCACCCCCCACCCCCCAACCCCCAATCCTCGCTCCGTCCTCGATCTCGGCTGCGGGATGGGACTGGCGGGGACCGTGGCGGCGGCGCTGGGGGGACGGGTTCTCTTTGCCGACCTGGAGCCCCCCGCTTTGCTGTTTGCGCGGCTGAATAGTTGGCCTTGGCGCCGGCGCGTGCGCACGCGACAGCTCGACTGGCAGACCGATCGGCTGGAGGAACGTTTCGACCTGATCCTCGGGGCGGACATTCTCTACGAACGGAAGCAGTGGGATTTTCTGGAGCCGTTCTGGCGGGCGCACCTCTCGCCGGGCGGGACCGTGCTGCTGGGGGAGCCGGGCCGGCAGACGGGGGATTTGTTCGTCGACTGGATCGGGTCGCGCGGGTGGCGACTGACGCGCCATGAGGAGAAGGTCCAGACGCGGGAGACGCCGATACGGTTGTTGGAGTTGAACCTCGCGTAAGGATTGCGAAACCGCAAAGCGACGCCGCCACCGCCGCGGCGGAACCGGAGTCGCTTGGCGGTTTCGCATTCGTCCATCCGCGGGACCGGGTAGGCTGGCGGGTCCGAAAAAAAAGACCGGCGACCAAGTCGCCGGTTTCGTAGACAAACAACGGATCGATCCACGCGTGTCGTGTGGGAGCGGATTCGTCAAACCCTAATAGTAAGGTGGGTCATAGCCGAATCAGGAGGGTTCTCCTGTTGGTCCCGCCCTTCGCTTCCGGTCTTTGACTCGCCTGGAAAACTCACAAGCGAATGCTGCCGTCGTGCGTCGGAATCGGGCGGCTATCCCCTAGGGTTGATTATAGGTCTGACAAATAAGTGCTCCCAATCTCGAACACCGCAGAACACATCCGTCTCGTGGAATGGTATCTGCGCGGCGCGCAGCGGGCAATCAGGGAAAGCGGAAAATTGGAACCGCAGATGAACGCGGATAAACGCGGATAAGAAAAGGTTTTTTGCTCTATCTGTGTTTATCTGCGTTCATCCGCGGTTCAACATTCTGCGTCCTCAGAACGGCGGCGCTTCCCCGCGCTTCCACCAGTCGGCGGCGTCTTTTTTGGGCTTCTTCGGCTTGTTTGTGTCCGTGTCCTTCGGGCCTTCGTCCTCGACGTTGTCGTAGAACGGGTTGTTGCCGTCGCCGGCGGGTTCGGTGTCGGGGTCGGGGTCTTCCTCCGTGCCGTCAGAACCGCGGACGCACGAGGCGAGAGCGGTCGCGAAGATCGGGCCGATGGCCTTGAGGGCGGCGGCGTCTTCGTCGGTGAACGGGCTGGCGGCGTCGCGAAAGAGCACGACGCCGGCGAGCGATTCGCCCAGGTACGTGCAGGCCATGGCGAGGACGGTCTGCCCGGACATGTGCTTGAGCTCCTCGGCGGTGAGAACCTTCTTCGCCTCGTCGGCCGAGAGGTGCAGGAACGATTCGCGGTTGATCATCGGGACGATCCCGTTCTTCATCGCATCCGTCAGCGCCGGGGAGCCGGCGGTCGTGTACTTCATGTACGCGCCGAGCTGAAATTCGGTCTCTTCCGACGCCAGCCACACCGCGACGTTGCTGTACCCCAACTGGCGCAGCATCCAATCCATCGCGTGACACAGCAACTGCTCGAGGTCTTTGGCCTCGGCCAGAAGCTTGCGGAAGCTTTCCTGCGTGCGCACCCCGTCGAGCTGCTTCGAAAGCTCGCCGTAGGCGGTGATCAGGTCGTTGCAGAGCAAATCGACTTTCTTGCTGACGACGCGCCGGGCGTCATTGAGGCGCTTGACGGCGACGCGCAGACGATCGAGGCGTTTTTCCTTCTTCGCGAGGATCGCCTGCTGCGCCAGCGCCCGCTTGACGCGCTCCTGGAGATGCTTGGCGGTGAAGGGCTTGGGGAGAAAGTCCAGTGCCCCGTCGCGCAGCGCCATGATGGCACGGTCGACGCTGGGGGCGCCGGTGATGACGATCGCGCTGGCGTTGGGCTGTTTCTGACGGAGAATGGCCAGCAGCGAGGTGCCGTCCCCGTCGGGGAGATTGACGTCGGTGACGAGCAGCTCGATCGGCTCGGTCGCGAGCAGCTTGCGCGCCTCGGCGATCGTGCGGGCGCTGAGAATGACGCACGACATGCCCGTGCCGACGACGTCGCCGACCAGCTCGACGAGCATGGGTTCATCGTCCACCACGAGGATTCGCGGGCGCATCTCGACGGCGCGGGCTGCAACGGCGGCGGTCTTGGCAGGCATGATCACCCTCTCCACGTGGCACGGGCGACCCGCCCGTGTCTGCGTTCTCCAAACACGGGCGAGTCGCCCGTGCTACTCATTGCGCCGCCTTGCGCTGGTTCGCCAACCGTGGCTCTGTTCGTCTGTCTACTGCCGGGAGCAGGACCATCGTCCGTGTTCCCTGGCCGGGGCGGCTCTCCAGGCGGATGCTCCCGCCGCTCGCCTCGACCCATCGCAATGCTTTGGCCAGCCCCATCCCCCGTCGTCGGCCGGCCTTGCGGCTGCTGAAGAACGGATCAAACGCCCGCCGCAGCGTCGCCTCGTCCATTCCCACCCCGTTGTCCGCCACCGTCATCACGACGCGCAGCGAGTACGGGTCAAACGCCGCGTGAATCGTGATGTGACCCTTCGTCGGGTCCGTCGCGTGCAGGGCGTTGTCGATGACCTCCGTCAGCGCCGCCGTCACCTGCTGTTTGTCCACCACGATCTCGGGGAGATCACCAAGGGTGACCTCAATGCTCCTATCGGCCGGATCGACCTGCGTCTTGGCCTCATGAAGCGCACGATCGATCAATTCGGCAAGATCCGTAGGAACCGGACTGGGCGGGACGGGCTTGGCGAAGTCCATCAGCTCCGTGATGATGTTGGTCAGCCGGTGCGACTGCTCGTAAACCAAATGGGCCGAAGCCTTGAGCTTGGGGTCCGTTAATTGTTGCGAGAGCAGCTGCGACCGTCCGGAAATGACGGCCAGCGGGTTGTTCATCTCGTGCGCCGCGCCGGCGGCCATTTCGCCGACGGAGATCATCGTCTTGCTGCGCAGAATCTCCGTCTGCGCGTTGTGCAACTGACGATTGGCCTCGGCCAATTGCTCGGAGAGCGTGCGCGCTTCTTCGCGGATCTGGGCCGTGCGCAGCGCCAGGCTCCAGCCGGCGGCGAGGGCTTCGAGTTCCTGGACCTGCGTGCTCAGCCGCTGTCCCTCCCCGCTCATCCCGCCCCACAGCACCCCCCCGATGCACTGGTTGTCGGCTTCGAGGCAGATCCAATAACGATTCGTCTGACCGAGTCTTGGCGAGACGGCGTCGAGCAGCCATTCGAGATTCTCGCCCGCGGTAAGCACCGGGCCATCGCCCACAAGGGGACGGTTCGGGCGCGTCGGGCAGTCGATCAGCGTGCTCTCGAAGACGTCGCCGGCCGAATCGAACAGCAGCGCCTCGGCGAACGTTTGCCCGGGCAGCAGCGAGAACGTCGCGCAGCTGGTGACGTCCAGCACCCCCACCGCCGTCGCGCCGATCGCCTTGAGCACGTCCTGCGGCGGGGCATCGGCGCGCAGCTCGCCTTGAAAACCCGACAGCGCGTCGAAGAACTTCGCGCGAATCGCCAGCCGACGATTCTTGGCCGCGAGCTGGCCGCTCACTCGACCCAGCTCCTTGTTCGCCTGCGTCAGCGCGTGCTGGTACAGCTCGTGCGAGCTGGATTGGCCCAACCCCAGCGCTTTAGCGCGCGGCTCGATGTGCGCGACGAGCTGCTGCACCGCGTCATTGAGCTGTTCCGGCGTGACGCCGATGGCTTCGATCAGGTTCTGTGTTGCGAAGGTGAAGCTGTAGTTGCCGCTGTAACCCAGGTGGCGCTCGCGAACGAGCACGTCGGCCAGCGTGATCAGGTTCACAAGCCGCGGGTTGCGGACCGTTGCCGGCAGCGCCTGCGGAAGCTGCCCGTGCAGCCAGATGCAGTCGCGCACCCTGGGGGGCAACTGCCAGCGCTCAGCCAACCGCTTGCCGACCACCATGTGATCAAGCCCGATGACGGTGCGCTCGACGTCGGCGATGTTGCCGCGGAGCAGATCGACGGCTTCGACGACCCTGCCAAAACTCTTGGGCAGCGCCGCGTCGAGCGCGACCTTTCCGATGTCGTGCAGCAGCCCGCAGACGAACGCTTCGGAAGGCTCGAGCGCCGGGCCGCTTTTCGCGCCCGGTCCCCCGCTTGCCTTGAGTGATGTCGCCAGCAGTTCCGCGCAGCAGGCGACGGCGATCGAGTGTTTCCAGAACTCGTCGCGGTTGAACTGCCGGCCCGGGAGTGCCGACGGGCCGCTGAAGGTTTGAAACACCGACAGCGCCAGCACCGCGCTGCGCACGGCCTCGAACCCCAGCAGCACGACCGCCCGCTCGATGCTGTTCACGTCACCCGCCACCCCCACGTCCGCCCGGTGCACGAGCTGAAGAATCCGCGCCGTCATGGCCGGGTCGCTCTCGATCAGCTCCACGACCTGCTCGACGGTGGAGCTTTCGTCCCCCGTGACTTCCAGCACGCGCAGCGCGATCGCCGGCAGCGTCGGCAGCTCCTCGAGCTGCTGAAGAATCAGCTCGACGCGCTTCTCTCGGAGTGGGTCAGTGGGTTGAGTCATGAGGAAGATTTTTAACCGCTGATGAACGCAGATAAACGCAGATCAATACAGAGAAAAGCAAAACGGTTTTGCTTTTATCCGCGTTCATCTGCGTTCATCTGCGGTTCAATCTCTTCTGGTTAGACAGCAAGCAACTCCCCAATCCGCTCGATCAGCTTTTCAATATTGAACGGCTTCTTCACGAAGTCGTCCGCCCCGGCCTTGAGCAGGTCGTTGATCTCGTCCTGGTTTACCACGCCCGAGACGATGATGATCTTCGTGTGCTCGAACTCCGGGTTGGCGCGGATGCGCTGGCAGACGACGTTTCCGTTCACGTCGGGGAGCATGTAATCCAGGATGATCAGGTCCGGATGGAACTCCTGCGTGAGCATGCCCGCGTCGTACCCGGTGTTGGCCGTCTTGACCTCAAATCGGCCGTCCCGTTCGAGCACGTCCACAAACAGTTCCACGATCTCCGGATCATCATCCACGACGAGAATCTTCAGCTTCCCGTTGTCCAGCGCATCCGGGGGGATGTTGTTGTCCTTCATGAAGGCGATCAGCGCCTCGCGCGGAATCCGCCGAAACCGGCTCCCCGGCACGCGGAAACCCTTCAACCGCCCGCTGTCGAAACAACGGATGATCGTCTGCTGGCTGACCTTGCAGATCTCGGCCGCCTCTCCGGTGGTGAATACAGTCTTCATGGGAGCAAACCCTTCTTTTTCGCGATCCGTGCGATCTGGGAGCGAGCAAAACGCAACCCAGTCGTCAAAATCCGATTGGCAGGCATTCATTGCCTGTCTTCGCCGTCTTATCCAGTTCCCCCATCTAAACATCGACGTGCGGCGTTTTCAACTTTAAGACGGCCGGGGTTTGCCTGATGTGACAGGTCCGGTTTAGCCCGAAAACGCACTATTCACCGCAGAGGCGCGGGGGACGCAGAGAAAACAACAGAAATAACGATGGCAAGCTGCGCAACCTGCACTCAGCGCCACGATTCGTTCAGCGCGCGAACTGCACCTCATGCCTCGTCTTCTCTGCGTTCTCTGCGCTCCGCGGTGAATAATGCGCGGGTTGGCATCGCCCGGCCACACGGGACCGGACGCAAAGCAGACGGAAAATGCTCATATCCCTAGTGATAATAAAAGTTTGGGTAATTATTCAGTAGCCAAAACCAAACAACGATGGCAGAATGCTCGTACACAGATACGGCCCGTTCCAATTTTTTCGCTTGAGGTGACACCATGTTCATTCACAACGGTCGAAAACGGTTTCTTCGCCGCTCGGTCGGTTTTACCCTGGTCGAACTGCTGGTGGTCATCGGCATCATCGCCGTGCTGATCTCCCTGCTGCTGCCGGCGCTGAACAAAGCCCGCAGCGCGGCCAATAAGGTTGCCTGTCTCTCGAACCTCCACCAAGTCGGCATTTTTCTTCAGCAGTACCAGAACGTTGCCCGAGGAAAACTTCCGATTTACACCCAGGCCAATCTGGTCTGGTACAACTACTTCGCGTACTGGCGAGATATTGATTACTGCGGCGTTGGTCTCATGGTGCCCGCCGGGGTCATGCGAGGCAACGGCTCGACCGACGGAAAGATGCTCTATTGTCCGAGCTATCAGTCCCTGAACGCGGGCACGAATGATTTCGACAATCGCGTCGGCGTGAACGCCGCCAACATGAACCCGTGGATCGGTGACGTCCCGGGAGCGTTCACGCGCATCGGTTACGCGCAGCGGCCCGAGTATTATGCCCAATTCAATAGCCAACCCGCGTTTCCCTATGCGCGATGGGACATGAAGAAGGTGGTCGCGACATCGAGCGCGGCTTACATCCACCCTGAGGTTCCCGGCCGCGCCGTTTTTCCTAGCGCCCGTGAGTTCGCGAATGGGAACAGTTCCGCCCTTCTGATGGACGTGAACGCGCAGCCGGACAATCGGGCGCTGCTTCACAAGGGCGCGTTCAACGCACTTTACAATGACTGGTCGGCCAAGACGATTCCAATCGACTACGTCCGACAGTACGTCAGAGAAATAGAGAAAGCGGAGAAGGCCAACACATACGGAATGGAGAACCGCGTGGCACACTTCAACTTGTGGCTCGCCGTGGACCGATTTTAAGAAGCAACTCGAAATCAGAAAAGGGACGTCACTCAACAAGATTGAGTGACGTCCCTTTTGCATTTCATCTTTAGGGGAAATAAAGGGGACAGAATCTTTTATTTCTCTTTCCGCCATCCCGTCGGTCGCCCCCCCCGGCGGCGGGGGCGGACCAAGTCGATTGCAGCTGCGGTGCCTTAAACCCAGCATTCGGCTCACA
>JBBSLV010000217.1:0-6962 GCA_038233535.1 Tepidisphaerales bacterium
CAAGCTTGAGCATGAATTCACCGGCGGCCCCGGTGGCGGCGGCGAGGTTTCCGACGCGCCATGTGGTCGCGTTGACCTGCGCGAGGGTCGCGCCGGTCAGCGACTGCGTCGTGCCGTCGCGCATGAGGATGAAGTCGCGTAGATCGACGCCGCTGACCGGCTCGCTGAACGTGACGTCGACCGACTCGACGGCCGTGGTGCGCGGATCGGGGGAGACGTCGACGACGTCGGAGGTTGGGGGGGTCGTGTCACCGGTCGGTCCGCCCGCGCCGTGCACGCCGCCGCGCGATGTCAGTTCGCCGGCGCCGGCGATGTTGCTCTCGCGGCCGGCGTAGGCGAGCGGGGTGAAGCCGTCGTCGTCAGTCGCGTTGACGGCGCTGCCCCCGTCGAGCAGCGCATCGACGACAACGCCGTCCGTTGTCATCTCGGTGATGCTCGCGAGCTTGCTCATCATCGCGCCCCAGTGCAGTGCGGTGCGGCCCTGGTTGTCCTGGGCGGTGACGCTCGCGCCGCCGGCGGTGAGCGCGCGGATTTTATCGCCGGCGAGGCTCGTCTCGGTCGTGGGGCCGCGCGTCCAGGGGTTCATGGCCGCGATGTGCAGCGGGGTGAATCCTTCGCTGGTCGCGGCGCCGACGTTCGCGCCGGCGTCGATCAGCGCGTTGATCACACCGACAGCGCCCGCGTAGGGGCTCATGGCGGCCGCGTGCAGGGCGGAGTATCCGCCGAACGCGTTGGCGTTCACGTTGACGCCGCTGGCGATTAATTCATTGACCGTCGCGACGTCGCCTTGGGCGGCGGCGATGCGGAGGGGATTGGTGACCGCGCCGTCGGAGAATTCTACCTTGTTCGGCAATGATCCACCGCTCGTCGCGGCCACGGGCGCAAGGTCCGGACCGCTGTAGAGCGTGACGATGCTGTTGGGCGGCAGCGTGAGTTTCACCTGCGAGCCGCCGGCGACGTTGGGCAGTTGCACGTGGTTTTCCGTGCCGCTCGTGCGGTACTGCTTATAGCTGCCGGGCAGAGCAGAGCCGCTGAGGTTGATCGTTGCGTTGGCGTTGGCGCCGTCGGGGTTGAACAGGACGTGGGTGAGGGCGCCGGTTTGCGGATGCTTGAAGCTGATCGTGCGCAGCCGGCTTTCGCTGCTGGTCGCATCGATGCGGACAGCGCCCGGGCGGACGTAGCGGTAGAAGTGCTTGGCGACGTGGTACTTGATCGCGGGCTCGCCCTTGATCATCAGCGAGTTGCTGCCGCTGCCGTTGTCCGACCACTGCCAGTAGAGGTATGCGCTGGCGTTGGTCTGCGTGATGGCGTTGAACATGTCCTGCGCCATGGCCAGGGCGCCGGTGATCGTCTGGGCGTGGCCGTGGCTCTCGGTCATCCAGAGGTCGCGGTTGGTGCCCGCCACGGCGTCGTTCACCTGCGGCCAGTGCGGGTTCGTCGCCGAATGCACGCCCCACACGCCCGGGAAATTCGCCGTCTCCGGGTCGTTCTTGATCGCGTCGGCGTACCAGTGATAGCGCTCGTCCTTGGCCATTTCTTCGGGCGCGACGAACTGCGTGTCGAGCCCCTCGGCGGCGAACTTGCGCATCGTCGCGCGGACCAGCTCGCGCATCTGCACGTCGGTGGTGACGGCCGACTCGTACTCCTGCACGAAGAACGGCTCGTTCTGAGGCGAGATGTGCGACAGCTCCACGCCGAAGTCGCGCTTGGCGCTGATGGCGACGGCGGCGAGGTACTCGGCGAACTCGTCGCGCAGGTCCGGGCGGACGGTCCCCCCGTAGTTGTGCGACTGGTTGGTCTTCATCCAGGCGGGGGGCGTCCAGACGGTCGCGAGGAACTGGTTCATCCCGCGGTCCTGCAACCGCTTGAGGAACGTCATCGCCAACCCCAGCGAGTTCTTGTCATACCCGTCCCAGGTGAACGAGTTGGGATCGTTGTTGTCGTTGCCCTTCTCGAACGTCGGCCACACGGCCGTGCGCGCGATGGTGGCGCCGAGGTCGTTGACGATGCGGTCGTAGAAGCCGGCTTGCGAGTATTCGCTCGGGCGCGTCCAGGTCATCATGGCGGCGCCGAAGCCGTCCATGGTTTGGAAGGTCGTGCCCGTGTCGACGTCGACGGTCGCGCCATACAGGAGCATTCGCTGCTCAAGAGGCTCGATGACGGTCGGGGCGGTCGCGGGGCGACGAGACGATGACGTACGATCAGACAGATGGGATTTCAAAGCATTTTCTCCGGGAACTCCGGCGAGACTTGTATGAAAATGCGGCAGAAAGGTCAACACTCTTCTGATGCAGAATCACGCTCTATGTGCGTCCAAAGTATGAGAAACCCTTGGCATCCGCGGTAATGGGTGAAATGGACGGTTGAGCCCGTCACGTTGGTCTCAGCAGAGAGGGCCCGGGTCAGGATCCCACCTGGATCGAGGTCACGCCACAGCCGAACAGCGCGGCGAGCAGAGCGGTGAACGCCTCCGGGGGCGCGGAACCGAAGTCGACGGCGAAGGCGACGACGGAACCGTCGGGTGAGCGCTGAGGCGGCGTCGCGGAGTGGACGGCGCTGCGCAGCCCGTCGGCATCGGCAACGTTCGCTTCGGCGCGGTCGGCCCACTTGCCAAGCCAGGCAACGAGCGCTGTGTTGATGTCGACCGCCGGGGCGCAGTGGAACTCGCAGTCGTCCCAGCGCAGGAACAGCACGCCGACAGTCTGCCCGTCGGGGTACGACGTGTCGCACATCCCGCCCACGCCTGCATCGCCCGCGTCCAGCGCGCCCGCCATCGGCTTGCCGTCCTGCTGCCAGAGCAGATCGGCCCGGAAGGAGCGAAATTCCTCCGGCACGTGCTCCGCCCCCGCCGGCGTCACGAGCGATTCGGGTTGCAGGTCGCGCAGCTTCTTCCGTTGCTGCTGAACCGTTTGCCGGTACGCCCCGACGTACCCCTCACGCGCCGACGTGATCACTTCCCAGAGCGTCAAACGATCACCTCGGCGGCCGCTGCCACAGCCGTGAAAAGTCCTGAGCCGATGCGGGTTCTCCGTCGTCGGTTGAGTCGGTCTCCCCGCTGCGTCACACATACGGAGCAGGCCGTGGACTTCCACTACATCTCTTCTTCGCGAGCGGCTTGAGCACGTCGGATCATTGTGGTGACCGGCTCGTTCGCGTTGATGGCGATGAGGCGAACATTCGGATGCTCGTTCGCGAATACGCGAAAAATTTCATCGGCGAATCCCTGTCCGATCGACCGCACTTTGGCGAAATCCAGAAACACCTCCTCGAACCGGTCCACTCGGCTCAGAACGCGCTTGGCGGAGGACCGGGACACCAGCGTCTCATCGCCGAACGTCGCCAGCTTGAGCGGGACGTGCGTCTTGGCAAATCGGTGATCCTCGGGACCACTGCTGAACCGGGCGAATACATCCGCAAGGGTGCGGATCGCGGGCGTGAGCAGGCTCATCGTGATCCGAGTGCCCGCGAATTCCTTTTCTTCGGTCTCGACCAGTCAGTCGTCTGAATCGGAGCGATGAACGAACGCCATCTCCGCCGATCGAATCGTGAATCGGTCAACACTTCGAGACGTGAAGAAGATGCCTTCACCGGTGTGGCGGCGGGGATCAGTGGTAAACTTTCCTTTGCACAACTCGAGCAGTGCCTGCCGCGGGTCGCTCAATCCCAAAGCCGCGGAAATTTTTTGAAGCATCCCGATGCCGTCATCCCGGACGTGAATGACAACGGACACGGCGGTGTGACGAATCGCCACGTCGAGGCGCGAACCCCCGGAGTGATCGATCACGTTGTTCACCATCTCGGTCACCCCATAGTGACAGATGTCCTGATCATTCGAGGATAGAGCGTTGAGCTGTGGGCGGACGAAGCTATCCCAAACCCGGTCCTCGGTGATGCCTTGAGACAAGTCGAAGATCTGACGAGCGGTGGACGTCTCCTTCAGATGATAAGTTCGCCAGCGCGCGGCTCCCTCGGCGATGACGAGCCCCTCGTCAACCAACGCCCTCATGTGCAGCTGAACCGCCTGCCGCGTCAGACCGAATTTCATCGCCACCTGTTTGACCGGCGAACGCGCGCGCCAATAGACCTGTTCGAGCAGCGTCCGGCGAATCTGATCTGATCGTCTGGGCGGCATACTTGTCATTATATGACAAGTATTCGCCGGGAAACCTTGTCATACCAGAAAAATCCGGCCCCGCAGCGTGATCCAATAGTCAACAGGCGACCGCCCTTGCTCGAAGAGCCTCATACTCTCAAAAGCGATTCGGAGCGTGTCTTTAGTCGAGGTTCATCGACATCAAAAACTGCGCGTTGCTCGGAACCTTCTCCAGCCGGCCCTTGAGAAGTTCCACTGCTTCCACCGGGTTCATGTCCGAGAGGACGCGACGCAGCCGGTAGACGAGCTCGAGTTCCTTTGGGTCCATCAGCAGCTCTTCGCGACGGGTGCCGGAGCTGTTGATGTCGATGGCGGGGTACACGCGGCGATCCACCAACCGGCGGTCCAGGTGCAGCTCGGCGTTGCCGGTGCCCTTGAACTCCTCGAAGATCACTTCGTCCATCTTCGAGCCCGTGTCGATCAACGCGGTCGCCAGAATCGTCAGCGAGCCACCTTCTTCAATGTTGCGGGCAGCGCCGAAGAAGCGCTTGGGCTTCTGGAGGGCGTTGGCGTCCACGCCGCCGGAGAGGATCTTGCCCGAGTGCGGGATTTCCGTGTTGTACGCGCGGGCCAGACGGGTGATCGAGTCGAGCAGGATGATGACGTCCTTGCCGAACTCAACGTAGCGCTTAGCCTTTTCGATCACCATCTCGGCGATCTGCACGTGGCGCGACGCGGGCTCATCGAAGGTCGAGCTGACGACCTCGGCCTTGGTCGTGCGCTCCATGTCGGTCACTTCTTCCGGGCGCTCGTCGATCAGCAGGATGATGAGGATCGCTTCGGGGTGATTGGTGCTGATCGAATTGGCGATCTTCTGAAGCAGGACCGTCTTGCCCGTGCGCGGCGGCGCGACGATGAGCATGCGCTGGCCTTTTCCGATTGGCGTGACCAGGTCGCAGATGCGCATGTTCAGATCCTTCGGATCGGCCTCGAGCACGATGCGGCCGGCGGGGTGCAGCGGGGTGAGGTCTTCGAAGTTGCCCGTGTCGGTGATGCGCTCGGGATCCTCGCCGTTGATCGCCTCGACGCGCAAGAGCGCGAAGTAACGCTCACTTTCCTTCGGGGGGCGGATCTGGCCTTGCACGACGTGGCCGTTACGCAATCCGAAGCGGCGGATCTGGCTGGGGCTGATGTAGATGTCGTCCGGGCAGGGCAGGTAGTTGTACTCGGGGCTGCGCAGAAAGCCGAAGCCGTCGGGCAGGATTTCGAGCACGCCTTCGCCGTACATCAACCCGTTCTGGCGGATGCGGGCGCGGAGGATCTGGAAGATCAGATCCTGTTTTTTGAGTCCGATGTAGTCCTGGATGTTCTCGGCGCGGGCGATCTCGTGGAGCCCGAGGATGTCCATCTGCTGGAGGTCTTTGATGTAGAGCTTGCCGCCCTTGACCTGCTCGTATTTGGCGTTGGTTTCGGCGTCGAAGCTGGCGACGTCTTCGCCGGACTTGCCGGAGGGCGCTTGATGCTGCGGGGGCGGCGCGGGGTTGGGCGCCGGCTGCTCGGCGACGGCCGTGGCCGAGGCGGGCTCGGGGGTCTCACGCGGCTGGGTTTCGTTCTGTTCCGGCTCCGACTGCTGCTGCGCGGGCCGACGACTGCGAGGGTGGGTTGACTTAGCCATGTGGGGCTATGCCTCCGAAAGAAAAGGGACGGTGTGAACTTCAGAGCGCGGGTGTCGCGACTCCTCAGGTAAGCTCTCCTGCCCCCGCCGGTGCGGTTACTACCGCGTCCTGAAAAGCGGGGAGGTGGGATCTACCAAACGTTCGCTCCATAGAGATTCGAATCACGGGCATCGCCGCCGGCAGATGCGCGGGCGACGCTCGCCGGGGGCGCTGCGGGCGACGCACAAATGCGTTGCGTGGCGCGCGGCCGGCCGTAGTTTGTTCGTTGATGAAAACAGATCAGTTCAGGATCGAAGGGAAAGTTGACAGCTATTCTGCCGGTCCCGGACATCTTCCTCGGATATCTTCCTGAACGATATTCTTCCTGAAAAACCGTCCGTCTGGCCGTGGGGAGACAGGCTTTCGCTGACGACTGCCCCAAATGATAGACTCGGTATGATAGACCCGGTCCGCCTGCCCGGTCAAACCGGATCAGGCTTATCAACAGTTCGTTCCAGAATTCGGGAAAGCACAACTCTGACTTGGCTGCGGACCATTTCCGCGTCGGCGGTATTTTCAACGACATACTGCGATAATTTTCGCTTGGTGTCCAGTGGCATTTGCGAATTTTCCCGCCGGAGCAACTCGCCCGCGTCCCACCCCCGCGACGCCTGGACCCGGGTAAGCCGCAGCGGCTGGGGGGCGTCAACAAACACAACGGCGTCGCATTTCGCATTCAACCCGGTTTCAAACAGCAGCGGCGTGTCCCAGACGAAGGCAACGACGGTCGGATCGTCCGCCGCGGCCGACATCGCGCGCTCGCGGGCGTCGTTGACCATCGGGTGCAGCAACCGCTCCAGCCGCTCGCGCTCGGCGGGCTGACCAAATATTTTTTTCGCCACGACGCGCTTGTTGACCCCCCCCGCCGGTGTCAGCACGTCGTCGCCCCACCACTGCCGTAGCGTCGCCACGACGCGCGATTCGCGGTAGGCATCGCGCACCTGCTCGTCGGAGCTGATCACAAGGCAGCCGAATTCGCCGAAGCATCGCGCGACGAACGACTTCCCGCTGCCAATGCCCCCCGCTATTCCGACGATCGGCTTTCCCGCGCGCACGCGCCAAGTGTAGAGCGGCGGGGGGGGGGTAGGGTGCCCCCCCCCGGGGGGGCGCGGCCCGGGGGGGGGGTGGGGGGGGGGGGGTGGGGGGGAGGGGGG
>JBBSLV010000218.1:0-6939 GCA_038233535.1 Tepidisphaerales bacterium
GCAGTGCGCCTTGCGGCCCGCGAACGTCGTCGGGACTGAAAACGATTTCCCACAGCTCCGGCACGCAAAATTGATCACGGCATTCCCCCCGGCGTCCATTCAAGCCACACCATCGGATCTTCCCGATCTTCATCCTGACCGTCATTCCGCCGGGGCTGACGGGGCTGATCATCGCCGGCATCTTCGCCGCGGCGGTGTCGAGTTTGGACTCGATCCTGGCGGCACTGGCGCAGACGACGGTCTCCGGCTTTTACCTGCCCCTGCGCGAGCGGGCGCTGCGCGGTCACACGACCCGCCCGGGCGCGATCCAGGTCGGCCTGAGCGGCGATGCCCTCACCGCTCCGGAAAACCCGCTCGGCCCGCCCGGCGAGCCCCCGACGGTCACCGCCGAGACCGAGCAGGAACAGCGCCGAACCGTGCGCGTCTCGCGCGTCTTCATCATCGCATGGGGCGTGATCCTCTGTGCCGTTGCCCAACTCGCGGAGGTGGCGGCGAATTACTACCCCTCCATCCTCGACCTGGCGCTGGCGATGGCCGGCTACGCGGGCGGGGCGCTGATGGCAGGCTTTTTCCTCAGCTTCCTCCCCCTGCGCATCGACGGCGCCGGTTACCTGTTCTCCGCGCCGCTGGCCGTGCTGAGCGTCTTCGCCCTCGCGTGGTGGCAGCCCTGGGCACAGCTCGTCTGCTGGATCGGCGCCGGCGTGCTGTTCGTCGCGTGGCTGATTTTCGCGATCCGCTGCCGCTTCCCGCGCAACGTCGCCGGCGCGCTCGGGCAGACGCTGGCGCTGCTGGGCGGCGTTGCGCTGATGCTGTGGATCAGCCACTACGGACATTTCACCGACGCCGACAACATCACCAGGCCGCTCGCCTGGCCGTGGTGGGCGCCGATCGGCTCGGTCGTCGCGTTCGTGTGGGGGTACGTGCTGGCGGGCGGGAAAGAGGAACACCGATCGACATGAATTCACACGAATCTTGACGAATCAAGTCAAGAGAATTGAAACCACGGAGCACAGAGTAGAGAACTGCACGCCCACGCGGACGTTCAGTTCTCCCTCCTCGAACCGGACGGTCGGATTTTCCCGCATCCGGCTCTCACGGCGTTGCGGCTCATGTCTTCGCCCGCGCGCGGCTTCGCCCGCCGCGTCACCGCGACCAATGCCCACGGGCTACATGGGCAAACGGGTCATTCCATGTCGAACTCCTTTCAGTTCTTTCCATGGAACGTCACATTTTCAGACCAGGTGCTGCGAAGGGTCTCTGGCGACCTGCGTCGTCTGCGCCTCTGGGGTGAATGTTGAATTTTTCGGGCTGAGGCGAAACGCTCCATCGCCCGCCGGGAACGCGGCGGTCTGCTCGGCGCGCAGCCGGTCGATGAGTCGCCCCGGGGGCAGCGCGACATCCGCGTACGTCAACACCGCGTCCTTGGCCACGTCGCGCGTCAACACGCACCCCTCGGCCACCCCGATCGGCAGCAAACCCGCCTCGGCGGTCACGGCGGCGGTCTCGCACTGCCCGTAAGTCTTGTAGCCCCCCAACCCGTCAATTGTTTCCCCCACGCGCAGGTCGGTCTTGGCCGTCGCAACCACTTCCACGCGCGGCCCCGCCAGCGGTTGAATGACCGCGTCGCCGAACAGCACCACGCGCGCCACCGACAGCGGCACCTCCAGGTGGCACAGGTGGTACGGGGTGTAGAAACTGTAGAGCGGCCCCTCGCCGAGCTTGTAGTAGTTCAGCAGGTGCTTCTGCATCACATCGGGCGCGTCCCCCGGCAAGGCCGCCAGCACGAACACCCCCGGCGCGGGCTGGGCGCCGACGACGTAATCCACCACCCCGCCCAGCCGCTTCAGCTCCGTTGCGTCGTAGGCGCTCGTGAGCTCGTCGACGTGATCGGCGTGCGCTCGCCCGACCATGCCGCGCCGCGCGATCGTCATCCCCGTCGCGTTGGCAACCACCGCCTGCTCGAAACTGATCTTCGTCCCATCGGCGAAGCTGGTGACCATGTGCGGATCCTGCCCCCACCGCTGCGCGAACCCCGCCTGCGTCGTGGGGGTGCGATAGGCGTCCTGCAACCCCTTCACGTTCCCGCACACGAGCGGCACAAGCCCGATCGACCGCACGTAGCGGTACAGGTTCATCTGCACGCCCGGCTGATCCCCGTCGGTGCCGCTGTATACGACGCCCGCGCGGTCGGCATAGCGCTTGAGGATCGGGCCAACCGTGCCGTCGAGCTCCGCGTTCATTGTCACGAAATGCTTGCCGTGACCGATGGCATCGAGCGCGACGCGAGCGCCGAATTCGATGGCCCCCGTCACCTCCAGGATCGCGTCGATCCCGTCGGCCTGGCAAAGAAGCATGGGATCGGGCGTGACGGCGTACGCGCCGGATGCGAGGGCGGCGTTAAGCTGCGCCAGGCTCTGGGCGACGCGCACCTCCGTCGCCGGGACGCCCGCCTCCGCGTAGGCGCGCACCCCGTTGGCGACCGTGCGGTTGGCGACGGCGACAAGCTTCATCCCCGGCACGCTGTTCAATATCTGATTGGCGATACCGCGCGCCATGAACCCGGCGCCGATCATCCCCACGCGCACCGGGCGTCCCTCGGCCTCGCGCTTCTTCAGTGCGGTGTCGACGATGATCACGGAAGACTCCTGATGTTTTCAAACTCGCGCACCGGCGGTTCCCGCCGACGGCTATAACCTGCCGGACCCCAACGGCCTGTCCACGGTGCGACAGCTTGTAGCCGCAGGCGGAAGCCCGCGGACCCGCGTCGTCGGGCGACTCAATGATCGATCTCCAGGGTTCATCTACTCACGACCGATATTTGACCCGCGCGACAGCGCCGGCCAGTTCGCGTCCTTTTCCGAGATCACCGTTACTGCCGCGGGCCAGCGAATGCCCAGGAGCGGATCATCATGACGAATGCCGCGCTCGTGTCCGGGAGTGTACATTTCGCCGACCTGGTACATCACCTCGGCGTCATCGGTGAGCGTCTGGTAGCCGTGGGCGAACAGCTCCGGCACGTACAGCGCGGTGCGGTTGTGCTCCGTCAGTTCCACGCCGACGTGGCGCAGGTAGGTCGGGGATTCGGGGCGCAAATCGACGATGACGTCGTACACCGCGCCGCGCGTGCAGCGCACCAGCTTCGTTTCCGTCGCGGGGGGAACCTGGTAGTGCATCCCGCGCAGCGTGCCGGCTTTGTGGTTGAACGACAGGTTGCACTGCGCGACAGCCGATTTAAGCCCATGGTCGGCGAACTCGCGTTGGCAGAACGTGCGGGCGAACCCGCCGCGCTCGTCCGCTTTGATCTCGAGCGTGATGACGTATGCGCCGGAGAGGATCGTGGGTTCGAATCGCATGTTTTTCAACGCCCGAGGGGCGCGGGCGGGCGCGTAGACCGCTCGTCGCGCAGCGTGAGGAACCGGTCAATCTGGTCTTCGGTCACCGATCGCGCGCCGGACGGATCGCGGTAAAACGTTTTGTACCACTCCACGGTCCAATCCAGCGCCTCGGCCAGACACAACGTCGGCCGCCACGCGAGGTCGGCTTTGGCCATCGAGCAATCGAGCTTGAGGTATCGCGCTTCGTGCGGCTGGGGATGAACGTCAGTGGCGGCCTGCTCGCATCGCGCGCCCTCGCCCCAGGCGCGGGTCAATCGCTCGACGACCCATGCGACCGGCTGAGCGTCGGCGTCGTCGGGCCCGAAGTTCCAGCCTTTGGCGAACGAGTCGCCGTTGGTCCAGAGGCGCTGCGCGAGGAGCAGATAGCCGGCGAGCGGCTCGAGCACGTGCTGCCACGGGCGAATCGCGCCGGGGTTGCGGACGACGGCAGGCACAGCGGCGGCGAAGGCGCGCATGAGGTCGGGCACGAGCCGGTCGGTTGCCCAGTCCCCCCCGCCGATGACGTTGCCCGCGCGGGCCGTCGCCAGCGCGACCCCCTGCGCGCGCAGGAACGAGTCGCGGTACGCCCCCGCCGCCAGCTCGGCGCAGGCTTTACTGTTCGAGTACGGGTCGTGCCCGCCCAGCGCATCGGTCTCGCGATAGCCCCACGCCCACTCGCGGTTCTCGTAGCACTTGTCGGTCGTGACGCACACCACGGCCCGCACCCCGCCCACGGCACGGACCGCATCGAGCACGTGAACGGTGCCCATGACGTTCGTCGCGTAGGTGGCGATGGGATCGACGTAGCTGTGGCGGACCAGCGCCTGGGCCGCGAGGTGGAAGACAACCTCCGGCCGATGGGCCTCGACGGCGGCGCGCACTGCGGCAGGATCGCGCACGTCCGCGGTAATGTTCGTCACGTCATCACCGATACGCGCGGCAACAAACAGGCTCGGCTCCGTGGCCGGCGATAGCGCAAGCCCGGCGACGTCGGCGCCCCACCGGCGCAGCCACAGCGCCAGCCACGACCCCTTAAAGCCCGTATGCCCGGTCAGCAGCACCCGGCGACCACTCCAGAACGTCGGATCCATTTACGAGCGCCCCATCTGCGACCGGTCGCCGGATGCACCCGAGCCGCGTCCACCCGACGCGCCGGCGTCCGGCGTGCCGCTCGCCTCGCTATTCCACACCTTCCAAGGCGGGTTGCCCCTGGCCCAAAGATCCTCAAGCACCTTCTTGTCGCGCAGCGTGTCCATCGGCTGCCAGAATCCTTTATGCCGGTACGCCGACAACTGCCCCGCTGCGGCGATGCGCTCCAGCGGATCGGCCTCCCACGTCGTCGCGTCGCCGTCGATGTAGTCGATGGCGCCCGGTTCGACGACGAAGTACCCCCCGTTGATCCACGCCCCGTCCCCGGCCGGCTTCTCGTGGAAGTGATCCACGTGATTCTTCCCCGGAGGCAGGTTGATGGCGCCGAAGCGACCCGGCGGCTGCACGGCAGTCAGCGTCACGAGCGTGCGCTGGGCGGCGTGGAACGCGACCAGCTCGCTCACGTTCACGTTCGACACTCCGTCCCCGTACGTCAGGCAGAACGTCTCGCCGGCCAGATACTCGCGCACCCGCCTGAGCCGACCGCCCGTCATCGTCTCATCGCCGGTGTCGACCACGGTCACGCGCCAAGGCTCAGCCCGCTTATGATGGATTTCCATCCGGTTAGCGCCCAAGTCGAACGTGACGTCGCAACTGTGCAGGAAGTAATTGGCGAAGAACTCCTTGATGATGTACCCGCGATACCCGCAACAAATGACGAAGTCGCTAATGCCGTGGGCAGCGTACATCTTCATGATGTGCCAGAGGATCGGCCTGCCCCCGATCTCGACCATCGGTTTGGGCTTGACCGATGTCTCCTCGCTCAGCCGGGTGCCCAACCCACCGGCCAGAATCACAGCCTTCATTCGTCTCCCTTTGCCGTTCGCGGCGACCGAATCGGATGATTAAAAAAGCCTACCGACCAGCAGTCTATCGTCTAACTAACGTCTCGTGAGCACCACAAACATCGACTTCGCTCAATGCAGTATGCGTCCCATCACTCCTCTCCCCGCATTTCCGCGGGGATTTGGATGACGTGGCCGTCACGGTCAACGCAGGCGATCGTCGACGTCGCCAGCGCGATGACCGTGTCGCCGCGGCGCAGCTCGTACGAGTGGTCGTAGCGGACGTGCGTCCGCTTCTCCACGCGGGTCGTCAGCGTCAGCTCCTCGTCGTAGCGCGCCGGCGCTTTGTAGCGCACGTCGAGCTTCACCACCACGAAGAAGACCCCCCGGCGCTCGAGGTCCGCGTAGCTGAACCCCAGCGTCCGCAGCAGCTCGACGCGGCCGATCTCGAAGTATTGAAGGAAAATGCTGTGGTGCAGGTATCCCATCGGGTCGCACTCGGGGTAACGGACGCGGATCGTGATCGTGTGCTCGGTTCGCATCGCTTGCGGCTCCCCAGGTTGAACGCCCCCGCACGGGCGGTAAACTAACGGGCAACCACCGACGGGCAAAATCTGGAAAACCCCGGCCTTCGGGTCGTCTTTCGACGCACGCACCCATCGCCCCCCCATGCAAGCACGCAATTATGCACCGATGACGCCGCCCATGGCGAGGCTGCTCCGCATCGCGTGGCCGGTGCCGCTGATCGTGGCGTACGTCTGCTACATCACCGGCCCCGCCCTCGCCGCGGGGTTCTCCATCAACGACGATCACGAAGTCCCCTTCTACCTCGGCGCCGACCGCTCGATCACCTGGGACGAGACGTTCACCGCCATTGGCGACAACGCGCTCACGTGGAACAACCGCGTCCTCGCCGTTCATTACGTCGTGCGCATGATTGAGATGAAGCTTCGCGGGTTCGACCCAGCCGGATATCACCTTAACCGCACGATAATGGGCTGCCTGTGCGCGCTGAGCGTGTACGCGGCGTCGGCGTGCTTTCTCAAGCCGGTGGGAGCCGCGACGGTTGCGCTGGCGTATCTCGCGGGGGCGCAGAGCCGGTTGTTCATCAACCTCGCGTACACGGAAACGACCGGTGCCGTGCTGGCGCTGGCGGGCGCCGCGCTGGTTGCCGTCGGGGTGCGGCGCGGTCGCGATCGTCCGGCCCAACTGTGGCCGGGGTTCACGCTCATCCTGCTGTCCGCGGGGTGCAAAGAGAGCTTCGTGCCGCTGCTCCCCGCGGCGCTGGCGATCGTGTACCTCCCGCGCGTGCTCCCCGGTTCGCCCCTGCGCCGCCCGCTCGGTTGGCGGGGGACCGATTGGGTCGTGCTCGCCGCGCTTGTCGGCGCGAGCCTCGCGGTCGTCGCCGCCACGCTGGCGCTGTTGGCCGTGCATGGACATCAGTACGCGGGCACGATGACAACGTCCCAGTTCCTGGACGTGATGGACCAACTGACGCTCGGCACGTGGTTCGAGACGTACTGGCCCGTCGCGGTGCTGGGGGCGCTGTACGCCATCTGGCTGACGCGCCACGCGCACCCCGCCCCGCTGGGAGAACGTATCGGCTGGTTTGCCGGCGCCATCGCCGGCGC
>JBBSLV010000219.1:0-6917 GCA_038233535.1 Tepidisphaerales bacterium
CCGAACTTCTCCGGCGATTGGACGAGCAACTCGAACCGCGGATCGGCTTGAAGCTGTGCGAAGCTGCGATAGTGCTTCACATGACGGATGTCATCCAGGGCCACCAAACACTCGCCCCGCAGCCGCTCGATGGTGTAGCAGAACTCCACGTTCCCCATGTGCCCGCCACTGTCGAGCAGGACAAAGTCTGGACGCCCGTCGAACGCGCCGAGGCACTGGCTGAGTAGGTCATCCGGGAGGTGCGGGAAGTCGGTCTCGCGGTAATACAGGTCGACGCGCTTTCGCTCATCGTGGTCCACGAAGATCCGCGCGGGCGGCGGATCATTCACATACGCCTGCTCGATCTGTTCACGGGTTGGGAGCAGGCTCCGCGGGACGGACAGCCCGTTGAGCAACCGCGGCGCGTGCCCGCGCGCCGCAAGGTTCGCCACGGCTTTGCGATAGTGGGCGGGGTTCACCTCGATGGAGTAGAAGGCGGCGTCATTGATGCCCAGGCGCTGGAGTGTCGAGCAGATGATCCCCGTCGTGCCGGTCCCCAGGTAAGTTCCGGTCTCGATGATACGTCGAGGGCGGTGGCGCTCGAACAGTTCGCCGATGCAGCGGGCGAACTCCGACACCATCTGGACGGCGGTGAGGTTCTCGTTCTTTTTCGCCGATTCGCCGGCGACGCGGTAGGTAGCACTGGTGGTGGTCATCAAAATCTTCCTTAAGCGGCGGCCTGTGCCGATCCGGCGCGGCCTGCCTGGTCCGTTGCGATCATATTCAGGAGGCGCTCGGTCACTTTCGTGTATGTCATATGCGCGGTGACGCGCTGCCGCATTGAGGCGGCGAGCGAGCGCCGCTCCGGCTCGTCGCGCAGCAGTCGGGCCACCCGATCGGCCAGCCCGCTTTGAGTCCGAAAGGCGACGCGATCGTACTCGACGGGAAAAAGCGTGCTGGCGGACCGGGTGAAGTTGGCGTCGGCCATGACCGCCAGCTCGTCCATCAGGCTGTAGCCCAGTGCCAGCGGATCCTCGCCGGTCAGTCGCTGTAGATTGGACAACAGTTGCCGTACCGGCGCTGTGGCGCGGCGCGAGAGGTCGGCATCGCTGGCGGTGCCATGCTCGACGCACCACTCCCAGATCGCCTTGCGGATGCGGTCCGCGTCGTCCCCGTCGACGCCGCGCAGGAGGAAGAAGCCGCCCGCCGAGAGACCCTCCAACAGCCGCTGGTGGACCGCGCCGTGTGGCGTCACCTGGAGGTTAATGGCGCTCGACCGATAGACAGCGGCGAGCTGCGACTGGTTGTCCGCGACACCGCAAGCGAAGGGGGCGAGGCGGGGGTGGCTCTCCCACCCACGTCCGTACAGCTTCAGGCGCACGCCCAAGTCCGCAAGCCAGTAAAGCGCCTGGTGTCGCAACATGGCGTTGTTAACCCGCAGCACGAAGAAGTCCGTGAGCCCGCTCAGGTTGTCGCTCCGCACGCGAGCCGATGCGATCGCGCGATCGATGATGGCCTGGATCGGCCTCAGCTCGGTGATGGCGCCGCCCGCGTCGTAGATGGCCCGGAGTTGCTCGTAAACGTCCGCGATCACTTGGGCAATCAGCGGTGATCCTGCCGACTGCTCGGTCTGCTCGCGCACGATGGCTTCGGCGGGAGTAGAACAGTGGCTCACGAACGAGACGTCGCACCCGTAGCGGTCAGCTTCGGCAATGTTTGGCTGCTGGGGAACAAACCTGTGTTCATTCACGCCAACCATCTCGGCTCGAAAGCGGCTCCCGGGGTAGCCGAGCTTGCTGACGCCCTCGCTCCGCCCGTAACCGATCACGTAGTCGTTCGCCCTCTGATTCGCGCCGGCCTTGGGTGTGAAGAGGTGCGGCATTCGGTCCTGAATCCACATCACGCACGGGACGTCGTCGGGGAAGGCATTGAATTCCGCGCGGTAATGGTCGATCAGCACGATCAGGTCGGGACGGAACTCAGCGCAGGCGCCGGCGTACATGACGTTGTTCATCACCTGGTGGTCGGCGTCCTCAATGATCAGGCGCGTCTTGTGGCCCATGCGGCTGAATGCATCGAGCCAGTCGCGCATCGAATGCTGGAGGAATGTGGTGTAGCGGCTGGTGAGGCCGAGAATACGGAGGGATTCGCCTCGCTCAAGTTTCAAAGGGATCGCTGAAGCGACCGGGCCGGCGGAATCAGAAGGATGCCGCGCCTGGAACTCGGCCAGGCGCTTCGCGCCATTGGCGAAGAGGGATTGGACGAGACCGTCGAGGCTCTTGCCCGGGGGCCAGCACGCGGGGTCGACGGTGATCGCGAGCTTGGGCCAGGGAATGCGGGTGTCGGTCAGGAGCGTGCGCTCGAATTGCTGGTACGCGTCGTCGCCGGCGAACAGCATCACGCGCTCGTCGGCGAGCATCGCACGCCAGTCGTGCACGTGGAGGATCGCGTGCAACTGCTCGATGTCGCTCGCCATGAAGTACAACGGCGGGCGGTGGCCGGGCAGGGCGGGCGTTGAGATCGGCAGGGTGTAAAGCTGCTGCCAGATCCACCCGTAACCGAGGCCGGCGACGCAGAGGGGGACCGTGCAGTGGCCGGTGGGGTAGACCTTTGTCACGATCTGGCGCGCGGAGGTAGGGGGCGCGGGGTCGGGGATTTCACGGATCGATTCGCCGATGCGCTCGCCGAGGCGCAGCTGGCCGGTCGCGGTGGAGAGGAGCTTCGTCGTCGCGGGGAGCCGGCGGAGTTGTTGCGCGAGAGCAGGATCGCGCGCCGCGATTGCGTCAAGGTTCGCGGCGAACTGCGACGCGAGGAGCGAGAGGGGTTGCCAATTCTGTTCGACGGACAAGTCGATCTCCTACCTTACTCGCTACGACGCCAGCCGCGCGGGTTGGACGGACGCGATCGACTCGTTCAACCGCGCCATGACGCCGTCAATCGTGACGGGGATGTTTCCCAGCTGCTCGGCCGCGATGCTCGCCGCGAGAGACCCGAGATACGCCGCGGCGTGCAATGATCCGCCCCCGGCCAGCGTCGCGCTGGCGACGGAGAGCAGGGCGTCGCCGCATCCGAGCGAGTCGATCACGGTGTTCGCCAGCGACGGCAGGTACGCGCTGCGCAGGCGGCGCTCCCAACTTTCGCCGGCGGGTGTCGGACGGTGCTGGTCGAACGCGACCAGACCCTGCTTGCCCATCGTGATCAGCGCCTGCTTCGCGGCCGTGGTTTGGAAAAGGCGGTGCACGACGGCGTTCAACCCGCTGGAAAAGTCATTGAGCGTCTGCCGCACTTCGCGCTCGGTGGGGCAAAGCAGATCGACGCCGCGGAAGCGGAGCAGGCTGCTCTGCGTGCCCGATACGTCGGCCGTGATGACGGGGACGCGCGGGCGAAGTTGCGGCATGAGCTGGTCGAGCAACCCGCTGGTGATCAGTCCATAGCCGAAGTCGGCGAAGATCACCCCGGCGGCGCCGTCGGCGGCGGCGAGGATCTTGTCGCACAGTTTGTTGGTCTGGCCGGAATCGAGCGGGCTCGTCGTCGCGTCGTCGATTTTGATCATCTTCGTCGCGTCGACGAGGTAGCGGTGTTTCGTCGAGAGCGAGCGCCGGTCGCGCGTCGCCGCGACATCCACGCCGCGACCGGTCAATCGCGCCTCGGCGCGGCGGCCGGCGTCGTCGTCGGTCACGGCAGTGATCAGCGTCGGCTCACACCCCAGGCCGGCCAGGTGCGATGCGACGATCGCGGCGCCCCCGTCGAAGTCGTCGCTCTTGAGCAGCCGCAGGCTCATCATTGGACTCTCGGCGGCCACGCCCGTGGCGTCGCAGGCGTGGTAGCGGTCGAGGATGTAATCGCCGACCACGACCATCCGCATGCCGCGGAAGCGGTGAATCGTGTTCGACAGCTCCGCACCGTTCAGCGCGTGCGCCTGGCGGAAGCGGCGGACTTTTTCTTCGTTGAACAGATGGGCGCCGGCGACGCTGCCGATCAGCGCGGTGGAGGAGTAGACGACGTCGCCGCTGGAGAAGATGACGCGCCCGCCGTGGCCGGTGACGGCGTCGCGCTCGGCGAGGAAGCGGGGATCGTGGTTGGTCTCGTACTCGCGCCCCTTCACATACACGTCCGGGCGCAGCGCCTGGAGCAGCTCGACGGCGGTGGGGTCGGGGTTCACGTGGACGAAGTCCACGCATTCGAGCGCCGCGACGCTCGCGGCCCGCAGATCCTGCGGGATGAGCGGGCGGGCGACACCTTTGTTCACGTTCGGATCGGCCGTCAGCGAGACGATCAGCAGATTGCCCTGTGACTTGGCGAACTGAAGGTACTGGATGTGCCCCGGATGAACGATGTCGAAGCACCCGTGGCAGTGGACGACCGTCTTCCCCGAGGCCGCGGCCTCTCGCCGCAGGGCGAGCAACCGGTCGATCGGACAAATCTTGCGCTGCGGGGACATGGGGGTGTCATCGGCCGCGGCGAGCGGGGGGCGTGAATTTTATCGGACGAAGGGGGAGAAGCGGTCAGTTGTCAGTGATCAGCGAGAAACCCCGGCGCATTTTGTCTGGCTGATCGCTGAAAGCTGACCGCTGATCGCTTCTACGGCGTCCCGCCCTTGCCTTCCTGACGCGGGTGGCGCTTCTGCCGGTTGTCGTGGATGTCGGTCGGGGCCTGGTCCCAGCCTTGAGGCTCTTCGTCGTGCATCGAGTGGTCGGGCTGCTGGGGGGCGGGGCGGTCCGACGTCTCCTCGGCGTTAATCTGCCGCTGGGGATCCTGCTTGTTGTGGACGGCCTGCTGCTCACCGTCGGGCTGGTCTTCGGGGGTACCCTTGTTGTTGTCGAGCCGACCCATGCCCGACTCGTTCTCGGGATGCGAGCGCTCGTAGCTGTCGGAGGGATCCGGGGCGTCCTCCGGGCTTACGGGGCGTGGTTGTTCAGCCATGGTTGTGTCTCCTTATTGCTAAGCCCATCCTATCGGCAGACGTGTGCCGGAATAACGGGCAAACTGGCTGAGGCCGGTTGGAAATCAGTGGCGAGCGATGAATGTCTGGATCGGATAGGTGCAGCTTACCACTATCGCTCATTATTCAATCTTTACCCCCCATCATCCCCCATCCATCTTGATCACGCCGCGCTGGCGCTTGACGGTGATGATGCGCTGTCTGAGGTTGTCGAAGATGGCGCGGGGGTTGGGGAGGCCGTCCAGCTCCAGGCGCGGGGTCGTGCGGTCGTCAGAGAGGATCCGGATCGAGCCCACGTTCATGAGGCGGTCGACAAATCCCTGCTCGAAGCTGATGTCATCGACGTGCCACAGCTCCATCGTGTCGATCCGCTTTTTCAGGATGCCGCGCTCGAAGTCGATGCGGTAGTTCGTGATGCGGTAGCACGTCGTGCGCGTGACCAGCCAGGGGAGGACGAAAGCGAGGATCGCCAGGATGATCGCAACAGGCGTCATCCATCGATGGTCCCACCGAGTCCAGTCAAAAACGGCCGCCAGCACCGGGAGCGCGAGAAACAAAATGCCGAGAAGCACGAACATGACCGCCTTCGCCTGATCGGCGCGCAGGACCGGTCGGCCTTCGAAGTAAACGACTTCCTCCTCCTCAACCGGCTTAGCGGGCGGGGTATCGTGCATCTGACGCGCAATCAGCGGATCGGGTTCGCTCATGGGGGATCATCTTACCCTTTCGCCCGGTATTGGTAATTGTCTCAATAAGAGTTAGCCACCGATGGGGCACCGATGCACACCGATAATAGATCCATTTCATCGGTGTGCATCGGTGCCCTATCGGTGGCTTAAAAAGTCTTTCGAGACAGTTTCTTGCCCGCCAGTGTTTCAATCCGCTTCCACATCGCATCCGGCACGGCCACAACGCTGAGCCGGCCGATGCGAATGAGATCGAACCCCTCAAACGCGGGATCGGCTTTGATCGTCGCGAGGGTAACGGGGTTGGCGAGCTGCTTTATGGGCTTCAGGTCGATGACCGCAGCTTTGCCGGTGTTGTCCTTCGGATCCGAGTACGGATCGGACGTGATCTCCGCGACACCGACGGCGGCCTTTACGTCGCCGGTGTGGTAGATGAGCGCGAGGTCGCCTTTTTTCATCGCGCGGATGTTCTTCAGCGCCATGGCGTTGGCGACGCCGTCCCACCTGGTGCGCTGGTCGCGCACGAGGTCGTCCCAAGCGTAGGCGCCCGGCTCGGTTTTCAGCAGCCACTTGCTCATGCGTGAAACCTTGCGACTCAATTCAGGAGGTTTGTGGTGAGCGACCGGCGCCGCCGGCGGCTTCGGTCAGCGGCTTCTGGACCGTCTGCGTCACCTTCCGCAGCAGGTCCATGAACTCAACCTGGGCCATGTTCAGCGCCTTGACCTTGATGTTCGAGACAATGCGCGACTGGAGGCTCTCCAACTGTTGCCGCTGCGCGTCGGTGATGCCCATGCCCGTCTGTTCCTGCCGCGCGAGCGACTCGAGCTGGCGGTCGAACTCCGCGAGTGAGCGGGAGGCTTCGGGGTCTTCGGCGATTGCGGTTTGCGCCTTGCGGTAGCTCTCGATCGCGGGGTGCTGCGCGACGAGCCGCCCGAGCTTCTCGGCCTCGTCCATGATCTGCTGCGTATCGACTGCCATTGGATTCCTCGCTTCTTGTGTGAAAGCGGAGAGTATACGGGTGGGGTGCTTGAGGGGGAATGAAGGGTTTGTCCAGACGGTTTCGCCCGTCCTCGCGCTACGCGATCCCCAGATCCTTCGTCGTGAACAAGCTCTCGAACGTGAACCCCGCCTTCTCGATGTTCTCCCGCGCGCCTTCAAGCCGGTCGATCACCGCGACGATCCGCTCGATCTTCGCCCCCAAGTCCTGACGCGTTTTGGCGGCCTCGAGCACCTGTCCGCCCGTGGTCAGCACATCTTCGACGATCAGGATGGTCTCCCCGGGGTTGAGCACCCCTTCGACCTGCTTGGCG
>JBBSLV010000220.1:0-6911 GCA_038233535.1 Tepidisphaerales bacterium
AGCACCTCCGGCTCCAGATGGGCCGCGACGGAAAACGCCAACCGCACGTACATGCCCGAGCTGTATCGCTTCACCGGCGTGTCGAGGAACTTCGCGACTTCGGAGAAGTCGACGATCTCGTCGAACTTCCGCTTGATCTCGGCCCGGGTCATCCCGAGGATCGCGCCATTGAAGTAGATGTTCTCGCGCCCGGAAAGTTCCGGGTGGAACCCCGTCCCGACTTCCAGCAGCGACGCCACGCGCCCGCGGACGCGGGCAAGACCTTCCGTCGGCTCGGTGATGCGCGACAAAACCTTCAGCAGCGTGCTCTTGCCCGCGCCGTTGCGGCCGATGATGCCGCACACCTCGCCCTGGTTCACCTGAAACGTGATGTCGCGAATGGCCCAGTAGGTGTCCTCGCTGTCGGACCAGTCCTCGCTCTTCATGCGCATGCGCTGGAGCGGGGTCTTGATCAGATCGATCAGCTTTTCGCTGAGGTTCGTGTGCATCGTATTGGCTACGCCGATGCGATACGCCTTGCCGATGCCTTCAACGCTGATGACGGGTGCGCTCATGGGGTTTCAGGGTTCAGGGTTTCAGGTTTCAGGTTTCAGGTTTCAGGCAGGAGCAAGACAGGCATTTGCCTTTCCTGAACCCTGAACCCCGAACCCTCTCTCACGTGATATCCGCGAAGCGTCGCTCCGTCTTACGGAAATAGAACAATCCCCAGATGAACAGCCCGATGACGAAGCAGACCGAGTACACAAGGTGGCCGACGTGCAGATTCCAGTTGTTGAAGATCGCGGCGCGGTAGGCATCGAGGATGCCGGCGATCGGGTTGCCGAACCGCAGCCACGGGTAGGCGCGGAGCACGGTTGACGGGAACGCAACGGCGCTGATCAGCATCAAAATCTGCACCATGAACGGGATGATGAAGCGCACGTCGCGGTAGCTCACGGTCAACGCCGACAGCGACAGCGCGAACCCCAGCGCGGTGATCATCGTCAGCACGATCAGAAGCGGGATGAACACGATCGTCCACTGCGGGACGATGCCGTAAAACAGCATCAACATCGAGAACACGCCAAACGAGATTGTCATGTCCACCAACCCTCCCCCGACGATGGAGGCGGGGATGAACAAGCGGGGGAGGTAGATCTTGTTCAGCAGGTTCTGCTGGTTGACGAGCGACATGCCGCCGCTGGCGATGCCCGACGAGATCATCAGCCAGGGAATGACGCCGGCGAAGATGAACAACGGGTAGGGAAGGCCGTCAGGGATGTATCCCTTCATCCCGCCCGCGCGCCCGAAGATCAGCGTATAAATCGTGACCATCAGCAAGGGCACGAAAATCGCCCAGGCGAACCCGAGGGCGGCCTGCTTGTAGCGGACCTTCACGTCGCGCCAGACGAGGAAGAACATCAGCTCGCGAAAACGCCAGAGTTCTTTCCAGTCGATGCCGATCCACCCCTTGCGCGGGCGGATGATCATCTCCGGCGCGTCCGGATGCTCCACGTGTGGCGCCGCCTCCCGCTCGGACGTCGGCGCGGATATTCCTGACAATTCAGTTACGGACATAGTCATAACGCCATCGAAGCCTTCAGGCGGCGGTCGGACACGCAGAACAACTCTGGCCGACGCCGAAACACCATCGGCCCGCCATTGTTGGCATATCGACTGTTCAGGCAACCGCCAATAGCAGCTCCCGACCCGAAAATCCGTGAACCCGTTTAACGCCGCTGCTTGCGGCGGGTGTGAGGCCGCGTCTGTGTCCTCTGTTCGCACGGCGGGAAATTGCGTGGTATGTTCTGAAGGCAACCTCCGGCTAATCCGGGCGTCAGAGTCGTTTCCTGGAAAGGTTCTATGAATGATCAAGCGACAACTGGAACTCCAGCAACCCGCGAGTTTTACGAGCGGGAAGGGTGGAGCCGAACGGACGGGCAGCTCAAGGATTCGGCGCTTTTCGGCATTAAGAACGATGGGCCCATCCGCATCGAACTGCACCGCCTGCGATTGAACCGGATTCGCGAGGGGCTCGGGGGGACGGGCCTGAAACTCGTAGAGTGCGGTTGCGGCGGCACGCCGGCAATCTGGCTGGGCGATCTCTGCTCCCACTACACGGCGGTCGACTTCTCCCAAGCCGGCTTGGCTGAGGCCACGCGGGCTTTGCAACAAACCGGTGTTGAGTTCGACACGGTGGCGGCGGATATTTGTCGACTCCCCTTCGACGACGAATCATTCGACGCCGCGTACAGCGCGCACGCCATCTATCACATCGACAATGCCGCGGCGCAGGCGACGGCGTTCAGTGAGATTATGCGCGTCGTCCGCAAAGGCGGATCTGCTGTCTTCGTCCTGGCGAACCCCTTCCCACTGATGTTCCCCGCGCGGCTCGCTCGGCGGATGCTGGCATCGATTCCCGGAGTCTCGGGCGTGCTGAACCGCGTCCGCCCCAAGCCGCCGCTTCCATACCTCCCGATGCCATTGGGCTGGATGCGGAGGCAACTACAGCCGTTTGGCACGGTCCGGATCATCGGCTACCGCATGGCGTCGACCGAGACGAACCAGAACGTCTCCGAGACTTCCGGGACCGGACGGTTGCTGTGGCGCGCGATGCGCCTCATCGAAATGAAATACCCTCGCGCCGCCGCCCGGATGGGCACCTACGTCACGATCATCGTCCATAAGCACTGACCCCGCCGTTCGGGCGGTCGTAGCTCCCGCAGGTCATGACTTCGAGATGGTTGGAAAACCGGACCTTTCTCGTGTCAAGTCACCGAGCCTGTACCGGCTCGCGAGGGTCCACCCGCCCCGTTCGCGCGCCGGCCACCCCTCCGGCGCGGGGGCGCGGAACGCGACATCACGAATTGCCCGAAATGCATCGGCCGGGATGACGCTAACGGCATAAAAAGTAACTGCAGCGTAGGGTGCGTGAAGCGCCCAATTTCTGGTAAATGCAAAGAGGGGGCGAGCGACTTGCATCGCGCGCCCCCGGAAGGGTTTTTCAGGATTGGGAACCAACGGAGCCGCGTGTGCCCTCTATTCGCCACGGTCGAGACTTTCGTGTCAATCCGCGAGCCCGTGTTGGAATCGCCGCTGCTTGTCCAGCAATCACGCACAAATGGCCGATAAGCTTGTCGCGCGGGCCGATGGGATCAGGACATCTCCGCTTCGACTCTTTTTTCCCGTGAGGCGGAATATTGTATATTCGTCGCGGTTTCCAATCATTCCCGGGAGAGACATGCCCACGCTTCGCCAGAACCTGCTTGCCCTGATGCTGCACCAGTACCCGCTCTACAGCGGGTGCGGGAGCGCCGCGAACACGCGGTTTTTGAAGATACTTGCGCCGGGGGGGGCTGTACTGGGCGCGGCTCCGCTGCGGAAGGGAGTTGCTGGTTCCGATCGACGATTACGTCGGGCGGGCCGCGTTCTATGCCGGTGATCTGGACCGCAAAATCTCATGGGTCTGCGCCCGGCTCGTCCGCGGGGGTGACACCGTTCTCGACATCGGCGCCAACCTCGGCTTGGTGACGATGGTTCTGTCGTCGCTCGTCGGACCCGACGGGCGGGTTCACGCGTTCGAGCCCAACCCGCGCATGGTCGAGCTGCTGCGCCAGTCGATCGACCGCGCCGGCTCGAAAAACGTCACGGTTCATCCCGTGGCGCTGGGGGCGGCGGAAGACGTTCTCGACCTCCACGTGCCGGTGAACCACGCCGGCCAGGGTTCGCTCCGGCCCAACGCGCGGGGGGAGCGCGTCCGCGTTCCCGTCAAGCCGCTGGCGTCGATCCCGCAGCTGCCGTTCGACCGCCCGATCCGGCTCGTGAAAATTGACGTCGAGGGTTACGAGCCGGAGGTGCTGCGCGGCGCGGGGCCGCTTTTGTCACGGAACCCCCCGCAGGCGATCTTGTTCGAGCTGAACCAACACGAGTCGTTCACGGCGCACCCGACGGTCCAGATCCTCGCCGGCCACGGTTACGACTTCTTCGCATTGCCCAAGCGCTGGGTGCGCATGCGCGCAGTCCCCGTCAACGGCGCCGCCCAACTCCCCGGTCATGACTTCGTGGCGATCCATAAGGGCGAGAACCATCAGTGGATGGTCAAGGCGCTCCGCGCCGGTTAACCGCCCTCGTGCGGAATCATTCTCATATTCTTAAGAACAACGGCCGGGTCCGGCGAGATGCGCGACCCGCGGCGCGTCAGGGCTGTGCGGCGGGTCAAACAAGAGAGGGGCGCGCGACTTGCGTCACGCGCCCCTGTCGGGTTCCTATAAAAACCTGCGCCCGGCTTACGCGGCGGTCTTCATCGTGGTGGTGTAGATGGTATCGACCGATTGCCACTGCGTCGGGGTGGAGACGCCGTCTTCGGCCCACAGGGTCTCGTCGGAGACGTCGGAGGCGAATTGGTTGTTCGACTGCTTCAACGCTTCGACCTCCCCGCCGGCCGTTTCAACGAACGTCCGGCCGCTGGCGAGGGCGACGTTGTCGTGGATGCGCACGTCGGACGTGCCGCGCTTGTACGTCGAATTCCAGCCATTGACCTCGACGGGCGAGCGGCCGGTGTCGGCGAAGACGTTCCCGCGGACCATCACGTGGGACGCGCCGTGATCGACCTGCAGGCGCGTGTCGAACTCATTTTCCTCGATGACGGCCCAGTTCCAGCGGTCGCTGGGGCTCTTGAGGCCGTCCCCCCCGCCAAGCGGACCGACCGCGACCGGCCCGCCGCTCAGCTTGTTGCGGCTGATGTAGACGTAGCTGCCCTTGTGGATCGTCACGGTACCCTTGTAGATCCTGTCCCCGCTCACCTCACGCGTCGTATTGGACAGGTCGTTGTGGGCGATGAGCACGCGGTCGGCGCCGCCCACGCGGATGTTGTGCTCCCGCGTGGAGTTGGCCACTTCATTTCCGATGATCGAAATATCGGAACCCTGGGCCCACACGAGATAGCTGCGGATTGCCTCCTCCCGCGGCGCGACGTTGTCGACGACCATCAGCCCGCGCGGCTTCCCGTTGGCGTTGATGCCGTACCCGATGTTGATGAACTCGTTGTCGCGAACGGTCACGTTCACGCCGGCGGCGCCGATCGCGTTGGGACGGTTCTTATTCTCCAGGTCGGAAAAGTGCATGTCGAACGCCAGCCCGCTGATCGACACGTCCTGGCTCGTGTCCGCGACGGCGAGGATCGTCATGAAGTCGGCCGGGCCGGTGTACTTGAGCACGGGACGGCTGCCGGCGCCGTACGCGCCGATCACGACGTTGCGCCCGGAGATTCTCGCGCCCGTGTCGGTCGTGAACCGGTCCCCGCGCTTGAACAGGATCTCGGTGTCGCTCGAAGCGAGCGAAAGGGCCTTGTCGAAGCTCTTCACGGCCTTGTCCCGTGACGTGCCGCCGTTGGCGTCGCTGCCGTCGTTGCTGATGTAGACCACGCGCCGCGTCGATTCGGCGATCGTCACGTTCGTGCTCGTGGTGGCGATTTTGCCGGCGCTGTTGGTCACGCGGAGCGTGATCGTATAAGTGCCCGGCTGATCGTACACGTGGGCCGCGTTCCATCCGGCCAGCGTGTTCCACTTCGCGTCGTTGTCGCCGAAGTTCCACTCGTACTTGGCCGAGAGGGCGTCGCCGCGCTTGAAGTTGGTGGCCAGCGCGTTGACGTGGATCGAGTGTCCGGCCTGAACGTTCTTGCTGATCGTCGTGATGACGGGAACCGGCGCGCCAACCTCCCCGGTGTCGTCCGGGCCGGGGGTCGGCGCCGGAGCGGGATTCCGCTGGCTGGACGTGTCGGTGGAGTTCTTGGCGGAGTTCCTGGCGGAGTTCGCGGACGAGTCCGTGAAGTTCAGCGTGATCGTTTTGGTCTCGCCCATCACGCCCCTGGCCCGGTTGAGGGTGTAGGGCGTCGCCGAGAGCTTGAACTCGCCGGTGGAGGGGGTCCAGGCGTTGTAGTCGTTCCCGTCGTTGCCCGCCAGCGTGTAATGGTTGATGTTCTCGAGGTGCGTGCCCCCGTCAAACGCGAACTTGACGCTGCCCCCGTGGGTGCCGACCGCATTGGCGCGGATGTTCAGATTCTTCGTCGGGAGCGTCGCAAGATCCACCGTCATCCCATCACCGAGGTTTTTGAACTCGGCGATGACTTGATCGGTATCGGCGTTGATGAGGGTGAAGCTCGTGATGCGCGGCCCGGCGGTGGTGTTGACGACGATGTTCTTCTTAAGCGATTGGTCGTACTGCACGTCGCCATTATGCGCGACGCGGTCGGGCGGGCCTCCCGTCGTGACCACGTCGTTGCCGCGCAGCGTGCGGATGTCCAGCGGCATCGTCAGCTTTGCGTCGACATCGATCCGGTCCGACTGCTCGCCCCCGACGATCTTGATCCCCTCGACGTCGGCCAGCGCGAACGTGCGCGTTTTTCCGTTGGTCTTGACCGCAAGCGTCTGGCCGTCGTCCATGACGCGGACGGACATTTTGTTGTTGTCGTTGAAGTCGCCTGTGATCGTCAGCGTGCCGTCGATCATGGCCGCCGACGACATGAGTTGTCGCGTCTCCAGGGTTTCGACGATCGCCTGGCTGATGCGGCGGTTCGTCGCATGACGGTGCTTCTTGTTCTTTCGCCCGGTGAGGTTGTGTTTGATAAACTTCATGGGCTTTGTTTCGAGCGCCCATGAACCCAACTCGATGACCGAGTGGTGGTATTAACGTCGTTTTCAGTATGTTATTACGTCCGCATAAACAGGTTGATTACCCAGCCCGCGCAGGCGGAAAAGACGGGTTCCAATAACGTCCCCCCGCACAATGCTGGCAGACCCGTCGGCGCCGGATCTATATGCAATACGAATCGCGGGGAGGCAAGGGGGTGGAGGGGGAGTGGTGGAGTGGTGGGTTAATTTACTCCACTACTCCGCCACCCAACCACCGAACCACCTCCCCTAATGCCCGCAATG
>JBBSLV010000221.1:0-6906 GCA_038233535.1 Tepidisphaerales bacterium
ACGAAGCCCTGGAGCTCGACCTCGCCGCCGCCGGCTCCTTCAGCCTGCGCCTTGCGCACGACGGTGCGGATGGAGTCGACCACGACGATGCTGGGGCCGATGGCCTCGACCTGCTTGATGATCTCCGCCAGCACCGCGCCCAGGTCCTTTTCCAGTACCAGCTCGCTGAGGTTGACGAAGCGGACGGCCTTGTTGAGCTTCGACTGGTCGAAGAAGCCGTACTGCTGCTGGTAGCGGAGCATCTTGATCGCCGGCTCGCCCAGCACGGTGAAGTAGAGCGCGGGCCTGGCGGCGGTGGCGTTGGCGAACATGATCTGGTGGACCAGCGTGGTCTTCCCGCCGCCGGGAGCGCCGGCGATGATGTTGAAGGAGAACTCGGGCAGCCCCCCGCCCAGCACTTCGTCGAGGCCGGGCACACCGGTCTTGAGCTTGTGGATGACGACTTTGGCAGGGGGGGTATGAGCGCTCATGGGGTGTCCTTGGTTCTCGAACGAAGTGCGCCCGCGGGCAGATCCGGCCAGGCGCTGCGCAGCAGTTGATGGGTCAGCGGCTCGCCGATGAGAATGATCAGGAGGTCCAACAGATGGGCCACGAGCACCTGGCCCCCAGCCTTCCCCGTCTCCCTCGCCCCCGTGATTGAATCGCCCGTGATTGAATCACCCGCGTCGGTAACCTCGAGCCCCGTCAGAGAGCCGTCCTCGAGAACCTGCACGCCGGCGAGCGACGGCTCCTGCGCCTTGGCGAGGGTCAGCGCCCGGGTCAGAAGGGAGCGGAAGCCCGTGGTCCCCGCGAAGGTCGTGAGAATCTCCCGCAGCTTCTCGCAGACCCGCAGCGCGCCATCTGCATGAGTCCCCGCGGTTGCGGCGCTTATTCTGCCCGCGGCGTTTTTTCCACGCGCCGCTTCCAGGGCGAGCAGCCCGCGTGCAAGAGCGAGTGATGTGGGAGAAGCCGGATTCATCGAGCGCACCTCTGGTCGCCGAAGCCCGTCCATGCCCTGCGTGGCAGTACGCTTGAGCGACGACGCACCGCGCGGTCACCGCCCGCGCGGGCGCCCGCGCCCGCCGGGAGCATTGGGATTGCGCGGGCGCGGCGGCCGCGCAAGCTTGTTGGCGCGCTTCGATCCCGGCGGGTTCTGGGGCGCGCGCTGGGCGCGGGTTTCCCCGGGCTGTAGCGCCGGGATGGGCGTGGTGAGTTCACCGGCGCGCTGGCGGGCGCGCCCGTCGTCCCAGAGTTTGCGGAGCTTGGGGTTGTCGTACGGATTTTGCGCTGACTCAACCGTCGCCGAGCGACGGCCCTCGTCAAACGCCTTGCGCAGGCGGGTCTTGGAAATATTGGAAGGCACGGCCGAATCACTCCAGCTTCACGAAGAACCCCCAAAGGCAATGGGCGAATCATCGGGAGAGATGCCGATGAAAGCAACCGGGCGGCATGGCCCGTCGAGCACGCTCAGATCGAAATTTTTACGATGAAAGCGGTTATGTCACCCCATGCACGGGATCACTTTGCAAGGGGAAACATTTGCATACAATTTTCGGAAACAGAATCATCCGGACAACGTATTATAAACGTTGCACCGCGAAGGGAGTAGAGACAGATACCCCATGCGCACATTATCCCAAAAAACGCGAACCGTCCTTTGCAGTTTTTTGACGGCCTGCGCTGCGCTGCTGCTCGGGCCGGGGGTAGGGTTCGCGGGCGTTCCAACTTCGCAGGATAAGGTCAACTTCAACCGCGACATCCGCCCGATCCTATCAGATCGTTGCTTCGCCTGCCACGGACCCGACGGGAACAAGCGCGAGTCGGGGCTTCGCCTGGATCTGGAGGCGGGACTGTTCAAACCGCTCCCGAAAAATACCGACAAACGCGCGTTCGTGCCCGGAAACGTCGCCGACAGCTATGCGTACCAGCGCATCATCTCGACCGACGCCGGCGAGGTGATGCCCCCGACCACCGCGCCGCACCTGGAGCTCAACCAGCACGAAAAAGATCTCGTCAGGCAGTGGATCGAAGCCGGCGCGCCCTGGTCCGAGCACTGGACGTTCGTCGCGCCGCAGCGCCCGGAACTGCCGGCCGTGACGGATGACAGTTGGCCGCGAAATGAGATCGACCGGTTCGTGCTCGCTCGCCTGGAAGAGAAGGGGCTCAAGCCGTCGTCCAAGGCGGACCGGGAGACGCTGATCCGCCGGCTGTCGCTCGACCTGATCGGCCTCCCGCCCACGCTCGCGGAGGTCGACGCCTTCCTCGCCGACACGTCCGAGACGGCGTACGAGAAGGTCGTCGACCGGTTGCTCGCCAGTCCCCACTACGGCGAACAGATGGCCGTCACCTGGCTCGACGCGGCGCGCTACGCCGACTCGCACGGCTACCAGTCCGATCCTGAACGCTTCATGTCGCATTGGCGCGACTGGGTGATCAACGCCTACAACACCAACATGCCGTTCGATCAGTTCACGATCGAGCAGCTCGCCGGCGATCTGCTGCCCAATGCGACGGAATCGCAGAAGATCGCCACGGGGTTCAACCGCAACCACCGGATGAACTCCGAAGGCGGCATCATCGACGAGGAATGGCGCGTCGAGAGCGTGATGGACCGGGTGGAAACGACGACGACGACGTTCCTCGGCCTGACGATGGCGTGCGCGCGCTGCCACGATCACAAGTACGATCCGATCACGCAGAAGGAGTTCTATTCCTTCTACGCGTATTTCAACTCCATCAACGAGCGCGGGGAGTTCTCCAGCGCGGGGCCAGGGGGCGTCGATCTCGATCTCGGCCAAAACGCTCCGCCGCTGATGAAGGTGTTCAGCGCGGATACAAAGAAACGCATGGAAGCGCTGCGGGCGAAGGTCGCGGCATCCGACGAAGCGATCAAGCAACTGCACGCGAAACTGCCCGACCTGGAGGCGGCGTTCAAGGCCGGCGGCGCGAAGGTCGTCGAGCCCAAGGACGTGCTGGCCCGGTGGACGCTTGATGAAACGGTCGAAGGCGCCGGCGCCGACGGCGCCGTGATCAAAGCGGTGTTCGAGGGCGGCGAGAAGCCGGCGTTCATCGACGGGAAACTCGGCAAGGCGTTCAAGACCGACGGCGTCAAAGCGTCGATCGACGCCGATCAGACGCTGGAGTTCGAGCGCACCGACGCCTTCTCCTACGGCGCGTGGGTGAACCTGGCCGGCCCCGACGGCGCGATCCTCAGCAAGATGGACAGCGCCCCGTCGCACAAGGGGTTTGACCTTTTCCTCAACCAGGGCAAGGTCGCGCCGCACATCTCGAGCAACTGGGCGGCGCAGAATGCGCTGATGGTCGCGACGAAAAATCCGCTCCCGATGAACACCTGGGCCCACGTGTTCGTCACCTACGACGGCTCGAGCAAGGCCGCGGGGGTGAAGGTGTACGTCGATGGTCGGCTCCAGGAAGTGACGACCCACGTCGACAAGCTGACCGACTCAATCAAGTGCAAGTCCCCGCTGGTGATCGGGCGTCGCGTGAACTTTGCGTCGCCGATGAACGGCGCGATCGACGACGTGCGCTTCTACAAGCGGGCGCTGACCCCGCCGGAAGTGGCGGCGCTGGCGATGGGCCCGGACATCGACACGATCCTCCCCCTCGCCGAAGACAAGCGCACGCCCGAGCAGAAGGCAGCCATCGCCAGGCTCCTGCTCGGCGCATCGCCCGAATACATCGCGGCCGAGAGCGACAAGGCGAAGGCGCAGGCGAAACTGGCGGCCATCGATGGCTCCCCGCGGAACACGACGATGATCATGAAGGAGCTGCCGGAGCCGCGCAAGACCTTCCTGCTCAACCGCGGGCAGTACGACCTGCCCGGCGAAGAGGTGCAGGCGGGCGTGCCCGCGATCCTGCCTCCGCTCCCGGCCGACGCGCCGAAGAACCGGCTGACGCTGGCGAAATGGATCGTCGCGCCGGAAAACCCCCTCACGGCGCGCGTCCAGGCGAACCGGATGTGGGAAAAATTCTTCGGCATCGGCCTCGTGAAGACGACGGAGAACTTCGGCGTCCAAACCGAATGGCCCAGCCACCCCGAGCTGCTCGACTGGCTGGCGACGGAGCTGGTCGCCAGCGGGTGGGACCAGAAGGCGTTCCAGAAGCGCATCGTCATGAGCGCGGCATACCGCCAGGAGGCGAACATCACGCCCGAGATGATCGAGCTTGATCCGGAGAACCGGCTGCTGGCGCGCGGGCCGCGCTATCGACTCGCCGCCGAGCAGGTGCGCGACCAGGCGCTGGCGGTGAGCGGATTGCTCTCGCCGACCATCGGCGGGCCCAGCGTCAAGCCCTACCAGCCGGACAACCTCTGGGCCGGCAATTTGTTCGGTAACCTGAAGGAATACGTCGAGGACTCCGGCGACAGCCTCTACCGCCGGAGCCTATACACGTTCATCAAGCGCACGGCAGGCCCGGCGAACATGATGGCGTTCGACATGACGACGCGCGAATATTGCGTCGTCAAGCGCTCGCGCACCAACACGCCGCTGCAAGCGCTGGACACGATGAACGACCCGACCTACGTCGAGGCCGCCCGCGTGCTGGCGGCGCATATGATCCGGGACGGGGGCGCGGACGGCCCAAGCCGAATCGCCTACGGCTTCAAACGCGCAACCGCCCGGCCACCGACGCCGAAAGAGATGGAGATCCTCATGGCTGCACTCTCGCAGCAACTCGAACATTACAAAGCGGACCCCGAAGCGGCGACGAAGCTGCTGTCCGTCGGCGCCAAAGCCCACGATCCCAAGCTCGACGCGCCCGAGCACGCGGCTTACACGATGGCCGCGAGTGTGATTCTGAACCTGGACGAAATGATCAATAAGCCGTGAGGAATAGGGATGAAGGCCGAGGGATGAGGGATGAAAAACGAAGCGGTCCTCCTCCTTTATCCTTCATCCCTCATCCCTCCTTGGTGAAAGAGGTCTGCCATGAACAAAAAATCCATGCCCATCATTCAGGCGCAGGACTCCCTGAACCGCCGGACGTTCCTCAAGCAGTCCGCCGCCGGCATTGGCATGGCGGCTCTTTCGTCACTGCTCGGGCAGAGCGCCTGGGGCGCTAGGAGCGGGAACCGCCCGATGCCGTCGCTGGGATTGCCCGAACTGCCCCACTTCGCCGCCAAGGCCAAGCGCGTCATCTACCTGTTCCAGGCCGGCGCGCCGTCGCAGTTGGACCTGTTCGACTACAAGCCCAATCTGCACGAGCATCGCGGCAAGGATCTCCCCGCCTCCATCCGCATGGGCCAGCGCCTCACCGGCATGACCAGCGCCCAGGCCACGTTCCCCGTCGCCAGCTCGATCTTCAAGTTCGACCGCTACGGCGACAACGGCACGTGGATCAGCGAGCTGCTCCCGCACACCGCCAAGGTCGTCAACGACATCTGCGTCATCCGCTCGATGCACACCGAGGCGATCAACCATGCCCCCGCCGTCACGTTCTTCCAGTCCGGGTCGCAGATCGCCGGTCGGCCGGCGATCGGGTCGTGGTTCAGCTACGGGCTGGGCAGCGAGAACAAGGATCTGCCCGCGTACGTCGTGCTCATCTCGCGCGGGGAAGGTCAACCCCAGCCGCTCAGTGACCGCAACTGGGGGAGCGGCTTTTTGCCGACGCAGCACCAGGGCGTACGCTTTCAGGGATCGGGCGAGCCGGTGCGCTATCTCAACAACCCCCCCGGCGTCGACCGCGACGGCCGGCGCGACATGCTCGACGCCGTCGGTCAGCTCAACCAGCTTCAGCACGACGTCGTCGGCGATCCCGAAATCGCCACGCGCATCAGCCAATACGAGCTCGCCTTCCGGATGCAGGCGTCGGTGCCGGACCTGGCCGACACGTCCCAAGAGCCGCAGGAAATCCTCGACATGTACGGGCCGGACGTGAAGAAGCCCGGCACCTTCGCGGCCAATTGTCTGCTCGCACGGCGTCTGGCGGAGCGCGACGTGCGCTTCATCCAGCTCTTCCACCAGGGCTGGGACCAGCACGACAACCTGCCCAACCTCATCCGCAAGCAGTGCATGGATACGGACCAGCCCACCGCCGGGCTGCTCACCGACTTGAAACAGCGCGGGCTGCTCGACGACACCCTCGTCATCTGGGGCGGGGAGTTCGGACGCACCGTTTACTCGCAAGGCGCGCTGACGGAAACCAACTACGGCCGCGACCACCATCCGCGATGCTTCACCGTGTGGATGGCCGGCGCCGGTATTCAGGGCGGGATCACAATTGGTGAGACCGACGACTTCTCATATAACGTCACCAAAGATCCCGTTCACGTGCACGATCTGCACGCGACGATCCTGCACCTGATGGGCGTGGATCACACGCAGTTGAACTACAAGTTCCAGGGCCGCTACTATCGCCTCACCGACGTCGCCGGCCATGTGGTGAAGGCGGCGCTGGTGTAAACTATTTCCGTGGCTTGGGCGTCCCGCCCGAGCGTTTGCTCTCGACTCGATATGATTGGAACGAGGGAGTCGCAAAGACCGCAGAGGACGCAAAGATTGCAAAGAAGAAATGCTTTTGAGTTGTTTTCTTTGCGATCTCCGCGATCTTTGGGATCTTTTCGCCGCTCACTTGCTCGGGCGAGACGCCCAAACCACCAAGAGACATGCCTGACACTGACCCCACGAATCTAATAGCGTTCTTCGGCCGGATGCACCCGCTGATCGTGCACCTGCCGATCGGGTTCCTCATCGTGCTGGCGGTGCTGGAGGTCGTGCGCTGGTTCAAGCGCTGGCGCGGCGCGGCCGAAGCGCGCACCGTCGTGCTGGCGCTGCTCGTCGTCTCCTCCATCCTTGCCGTCGTCTTCGGACTGATGCTCGCCGAGGAAGGCGGGTACAACGACGATCTGCTGTTCTGGCACAAGTGGATGGGCATCGGCCTCGCCGGCGGATGCCTCGCGACGGCGCT
>JBBSLV010000222.1:0-6898 GCA_038233535.1 Tepidisphaerales bacterium
CGCCAGCGCCGGGACGCGCGACGCGAGGCTCGACCAGTCGGTGTCCGAGCGCCGCAGCCAGTCGAAAGCGCTCGTGCCTTCCAGCTTCTGTTCGCGCAGGAGCGTCGCGACGCTCGCAATCGCGTCACGACGCGACTCAAAGCGCGACCAGCGATCATCGTCGACCAGCCCGATCGCGCGACCAACCGGCGTCAGCCGCTCGTCGGCGTTGTCGCTGCGCAGGTGCAGCCGATGCTCGGCCCGGCTGGTGAACATCCGGTACGGCTCGGTCGGCGGCTTGGTGACGAGGTCGTCGACCAGCACGCCGATGTATGCCTGATCGCGGCGCAGCACGAAGTCGGTTGGAAGCCCCCGCGCGAGCCGGGCCGCGTTGACGCCGGCGACGAGACCCTGCGCCCCCGCCTCCTCGTACCCGCTCGTGCCGTTGATCTGCCCGGCCAAAAACAGCCCCCCCACCCGCTTGGTCTCCAGCGTCGAGCGGATCTGCGTCGGCCAGACCACGTCGTACTCCACCGCGTACCCGCAGCGGAGGATCGTCGCGTTTTCGAGCCCCGGGATCAGCGCGATCATCTCCGCCTGCACGTCGGCGGGGAGGCTGGTGCTGATTCCGTTGCAGTAGATCTCGTCGGTGTCGAGCCCCTCGGGCTCGAGAAAGATGTGGTGGCTCGGCTTGTCGGCGAAGCGCACGACCTTGTCCTCGATGCTCGGACAATAACGGGGCCCCGTCGACGCGATCTGACCGGAGTACATCGGCGCGCGATGGAGGTTTTTCCGGATGACGTCGTGAATCGCAGCGTTTGTCGCGCCGATCCAGCAGTGCACCTGCGGCAGCGGCGGAACCCAGGGAATTAAATAGCTCCCGTCCCTGTTTAATTCCCAAGGAATTAGATAGGGACGGGAGCTATTTAATTCCTTGGTTAAATCAGCTCTGTACTCGTTGAGGAACGAGAACGGGGCGGGCGCGTCGTCACCCGATTGCAGCTCGAATTTCGCGAAATCGATCGTCCGCCGGTCCAGGCGCGGGGGGGTGCCGGTCTTCAATCGTCCCAGCTCGAAACCGAGCCGCGCCAGGCATCCCGACAATCCGCGCGCCGATGCTTCACCGACGCGCCCGCCCTCGGTCTGCCGCTCGCCGGTGTGCATCAGCGCGCGGAGGAAGGTTCCCGTCGTAACGATGACGGCGTGACACGACAGTCGCGTGCCGTCACCGAGCGTGACACCCGTTACGCGCGAGGAACCCACGGCGGAGCCGGTGGGCTTTTCTGATTGATCGACGTCGATCTCCGCGACCTCGCCGCGCACGACGGTCAGGTTCGCGCACGTCGCGAGCAGTCGTTGCACCTCGATCGCGTACTTGTACTTGTCCGCCTGCGCGCGCGGGCCCCAGACGGCGGGGCCTTTGCTGCGGTTGAGCATGCGGAACTGGATGCCGGTGTTGTCGATCGCCCGGCCCATCAGCCCGCCGAGGGCGTCGATCTCGCGGACCATCTGCCCCTTGGCAAGCCCGCCGATGGCGGGGTTGCAGGACATCTGGCCGACGCGCGTGGGGTCGAGCGTGACCAGCGCGACGGTCGCGCTCAGACGCGACGCCGCCCAGGTGGCCTCCGCGCCGGCGTGCCCGCCGCCGATCACGATGATGTCGTAGTCCGTTCGCATGTTCGAGTCCAAGGGGTCGGGGGTCGGGGGTCGGGAAACACTACATGTCCTTCGTTCTTCTCTTTCCCGAAATCCGACGTCTCACATTCGATTGCGAGTCATGGCCGATGACGCATCCGCACGCCGGTGAACCCCAATGCCACCCCCGCGGCGGCGGTGACGAAGAGGATCGATGACCGCTGGGTGTCGCCGCGCTCGCGCGCTTGCCAGGCTTCGTACCCGGCGACGGCGCCGAGGACGATGAACGAGAACGCGAAGCGCATGAACCACCACCGCGCGCTCCACCGCCGTGGTCCGTACCCATCGTCGAACGGTTCTGGCCGATCCGGTTTCGTCACAAACTCTCCAATTTCTGCGTCAACGATCAAACCCGGCGCTGTGATGAATCTGCGCGCCGAAGGGCCTCGCAAGCAAGGCCGCTAAATGGGGGTGCGAATCGCGTTCACCAATCCGTCGATGCTCGCCGTCGTCGCCTCGACCGTCGGCGCGAGCCCCAATTCATGGAGTGTCGCGCTGGTGACCGGCCCGATGCTCGCAATTTTCACGCCCGTTAGTTTCTCCCGGTAATTCCCGCCCAGCAGCATCGCGAGGTTTGTCGCCGTGCTGCTGCTGGTGAAGGTGATCCACGTGACGCGGCGGTCGCTGAGCGCGTCGAGCAACTCCTCCGGCAGCGACGCCGCCGGCTTCGTCTCGTAGACCGCGACGTCGCGCACCTCCGCCGCGCCGGCGTGCTTCAATCGCTCGACGAGCACCGGGCGGGCGATGTCGGCGCGGAGGAGCAGGAAGCGCTTGCCGGCGACCGCGTTCTTCGCGACCAGCTCGTCCGCCAGCGCGTCGGCGACGGCGCGGTCGGGGCAGACGTCGGCGCGAAGGCCAAGGTGCTCGGCCACCGCGTCGCGCGTCTCGGCGCCGACCGCGGCGATTTTCGCGCCGCCGAAGAGGCGAACGTCCAACCCCATGGCGTCAAGCTGCGCGCGCGTGAAGCGCGCGCCGTTGCCGCTCGTGAACACGATCCAGTCGTACGACATGGCTGACGACAACGCGTCGCGAACGGTTTTCGCATCACCCGGCGCCAGCTCGATCGTCGGCGCCTCGATCACGTCCGCGCCGAGTTCCATCAGCCGCTCGGACAATTCACTGGCCTCCTGACGTGTGCGCGTGACGACGATCGTCTGCCCGAACAGCGGGCGGCACTCGAACCAGTTCATCGTCTGGCGCAGCGACACGACCTGGCCGACGATCGTCAGCGCGGGCGGTGCGAGGTTGGCATCGGCGATGCGCGCGGGGAGATCCGTGATCGTGCCGACGATCGTCCGCTGCCGGGGCGTGGTGCCCCAGCGGATCGTGGCCGCGGGCGTGGTCGGGTCCATCCCGTGGGCGATCAGCTTCTCGCAGATGCGCGGGAGCGATTTCACGCCCATGTAAAATGCCAGGCACGGGAGCTTGGCGACGGCGGACCAGTCGACGTCGGACGAGCCGGCCGCGCGATCGCGCGTGCGGCTTTGGGGTTCCTGGTACTGCTCTTCTTTTTCGTGACCGGTGAGAAAGGTGAAGCTGGAGTTGAGTTCCCGGTGCGTTACGGGGATGCCCGCGTACGCCGGCCCCGCGATGGCGGCGGTGATGCCGGGGACGACCTCGAAGGGGATTCCCGCCGCCGCCAGCGCTTCGCACTCCTCGCCCCCGCGCCCGAAGACGAACGGATCTCCGCCCTTCAATCGCACGACGCGATGCCCCGCGCGGGCCTGCTCGATGAGCAGGTCGTTGATCTCGTCCTGGGTAAACGAGTGGGCGGCGGCTTTTTTGCCCACGTAAATGGGCTTTGCCCGCGGCGCATGACGCAAAAGCCGCGGGTTGGCGAGGTAGTCGTAGACCACGACGTCGGCTCGTTCCAATAAGTTCCGCCCGCGCACGGTCAGCAAGCCCGGATCTCCCGGACCTGCGCCGACGAGGTAAACCATGCCCTTATCAAGACTTCCGCTCACGCACACGCCTCAGAAATAATGTGAAGATGGGTAATCTGTTCCGCGTTGTTGGCCGATGGAGTTCATAGGCGGTTGCCGGACCGACGCCGAAGTCGCGGTGGAAGCCCGCGGATGCACCATCATACGGGAGCGAAGCATCATGGTCGCCATGCTGAACATGCCCAACCTGCGAATCACCCCCTCTACTTCGGCCGAGACCGACGGCGGCACCGAACGCCGCGTCTTCCCCCGCAAGCAAGTCCACGGCCACGTCGAAAGTCGGCGCATCGATCACACCCTCGAGGCCCAGCGCAACCCGCGCCTCTCACTGACGTTGCGCGATTTGTCGCTGGGCGGGATCAGCGCGATCGCCGACGTCCCGCTGCGCAAGGGCGAGCGGGTGGCCGTCTTCTTCCCCCCGCAGGGCGCCAAGCGAGGCTGGGACGCCGCCGGCCGCGTCATCCGGTGTCAGCCGAGCAGCACGGGTTACCGCGTCGCCCTCGAGTTCGACCCCCTGCCGATGGCGGCGTAATGAACGCTCGGCACCACGCGCGATCATTGAATCAGTGAATCAGCCGCAGCCCGCCGACAGCCGTCGGCGGGCTGCGACCATTTTCGTTACGCCCGCTTCGTTACGCCCGCTTGCGCTTCGGCCCCTGATCTTCCTTCAAGTCCACGAATTCGACGATGTGACTGATCGAGATGGTCTTCCAGTCCCGGGCAATCCGCACGCCCCGGTCGTCCACGATCATCTCGACAGGCACGACCGCGCTCGTTTCACCAACGATGACGGAACCCGGCTCCAGGATATCGATCGCCGATGCGTTGGACATGCGAATGCGAAACGGCTTGAACGGGACGTCGTCCAGCTTTCGCGCCAGATCGTAATAGGTCATGGCCTTATGATAACAATTGGGTCCATGTACTGCACTGGAAGTTCGGTGCCTTGGAAGTTCGGCACCCCCTCGCAAACTGATTGGCCGCGAGTACACTCCACGATGCGCCTGATTCGGGCACCCCTGCCCCGTCCGGCGTACGTCGCTCATCGAGAGGCACGAAACGCATGGTCAAAGTCGGAATCATCGGACTGGGCATGATGGGGCGCACGCACTACGAGGCGTACGCCAATGTCGCCGACGCGCAGGTCGTGGCCGTGTCGGATCAGGATCCGAAGCGCGCGGCGGGCGATTTGACGGGCACGGTCGGGAACGTCATTGCCGGGGGGATCAGCACGCTGCCGATGGACCGTGTCACGGGCACGACCAACTACCTCGATCTGTTCGCGATGAACGATGTCGACGTGATCGACGTCTGCGTTCCGACGACGCAGCACGCGGAAGTCGTGACGGCGGCGCTAAAGGCGGGCAAGCACGTCGTGTGCGAGAAGCCGATGGCGCGCACCGTCGCCGAGGGCGAGCAAATCGCCGCCGTCGCGAAGGGCGCCAAAGGATTTTTCATGCCCGCGATGGTCATGCGGTTCTGGCCGCAGTGGGTATGGCTGAAGCAGGCGGTGAGCGACGGGCGCCACGGCAAGGTGCGCTCGGCGACGTTCCGCCGCCTGGCGAGCATGCCCGCCGGGTGGTACGCCAACGGCGCGATCTCCGGCGGGGCGGCGCTGGACCTGCACGTGCACGACGTCGACTTCGTCTACCACCTGTTCGGCCAACCCAGGGCGCTGCTCGCGCGCGGGTACACGAAGACATCGGGCGAGCTCGATCACGTGACGAGCCAGTTCTTCTACGACGACATTCCTCACGTGTATGCCGAGGGCAGTTGGTGCATGGCCGACGGGTTCGGGTTCAAGATGCAGTACACCGTGAATTTCGAGAACGCGACGGCGGACTTCGATCTGGCCCGCGAGCATCCGCTGCTGTTGTCGCACGGCGGAACAACCGAGCCCGTCACCTGCGACGCCGGCGCCGGTTACGAGCCGGAGCTGCGCTATTTCATCAACTGCGTGAAGACCGGCCGGCGCCCCAGCGTCGTGACGGCCGACGACGCCGTCGCGTGCCTGAAGCTCATCGACGCCGAACGCGAAAGCGTGCGGAGCGGGAAGATCATCACTTTGTAATACGGATGAGGGATGAGGGCGGAGGGATGAAGCAAGGCGGATCATTCCCCTTTCATCCCTCATCCCTCATCCTTTGCTTCCCATGCCCCTTCACACCATTTGGAACAACTCGGACTTGCACGTGTGGGGCGACACCGCCCGCGACGGCGGCCTTGCGCACCTGCCGATTGATGCCCTGCGCGACGGCATCACCGAAGCGTCGGGCGATGCGCTGCTGGCGTCGGTCGGCGAGCCGGCGGAGCTGCGCCTGCGCTTGCCGCAGGGTGATGCACTGGTCGACGTGATCGTGCCGACGCTGCGCTTTGCGGCGACGGAAGCGATCGACCTGCTCATCGCGTGCTGCCCCGCCGCGGCTGCCGGGTCGTGCGACGACTCGATCCGCTACTGGGCGACGCTGGCGCGCCACGTGACGCAGCGCATCGCGGCCCAGCAGTTCTATCCCGACCTCATCGAGCGCCGCGACGGCGAGCTCGAGGCGACGTGGCGGCTGCTCGTGGGCGACACCGACGACATCAAGCGGCTCGAGCGGTTCGCCGAATCGATGCCGCCCGTGTGTCGCGCGCTCGTGATCGCAGCCGGCGACGGGGAAAGCGACGGGGAAAGCAACGGGGCGCAACCGGATGCGACGGCCCTCGTCGAGTCGTTTCTCGGGCGCACGGCCGACGGGCTGATTCGTCGCGACGTCTCCCACGACCCGTTCTTCGCCCGCGTTCACGAGCTGGCGATCGCGGAGAACGCGCCAACCGAGGTGCGGTGGTTGTCGGCGCTGCTGGGCAACGACCGCACGGTGAAGCTCGACGAACCATACGACGCGCGCCGGTTGGCCGAGCAGGTGCGCGGGTGGGTCGGCCGGCTCGACGAGCAAAGCGCCGCGTCGCCGTGGCAGCTCGAATTCGTGCTCGAAGAGCCCGACGAGGACGAGGACGGCGCGGAGCAGCCGTGGAACGTCGCGCTGCGGCTGCGCCCGTCGGCGGAGGACGCCGAGCCGATCGCCGCCGCCGAGCTGTGGGACGACCCGCAGGTCGACCGGCAGGTAGCTCACGCCGCCCGGGCCTACGCCTCCCGCCGCACCGAGCTCATCGAGGCCCTCGCGCACCGCGCGGTGCCGGCGAGTGGCCGCAGCGGTCTGAACGTCTGGGTGCCCGTCCGCGACGAGACCACAGCGGTGACACATCTCCTCACGGCCGGTTGGCTCGTGGCGCCGGGCTCA
>JBBSLV010000223.1:0-6864 GCA_038233535.1 Tepidisphaerales bacterium
CGACGGCGACGATCGCCGAGGCGTTGCGCACGCTGCTAAAAACCGGCACGCTGCCGCCGCTGCCGGTGGAAAACGTTGCAGAGGGGTGAAGTGTTACCGGATCTCCAAGAAGACGATTGAACGCTTGGGGTGGTCTTCGTGTCTTGGTGGCTCGCTTCCTCGATTCACTTCCCACAAAAATCCACCAGCCGGGCGATCTCGCTGCGGAGGTCTTTGCGGTGGACGACGAAGTCGAGGAAGCCGTGCTCCTCGAGGAATTCGCTGCGCTGGAACCCGTCGGGCAGCTCGACCTTGATGGTGTTCCAGATCGTGCGCGGGCCGGCGAAGCCGATGAGGGCCTTGGGTTCGGCGATGATGAAGTCCCCGAGCATGGCGAAGCTGGCGGTGACCCCGCCGGTCGTCGGGTCGGCCAGCAGGCTGATGAACATCCCGCCGGTTTCGTCGAGCCGCGCCAAGGCGGCGCTGGTCTTGGCCATCTGCATGAGCGAGAGCGTCGATTCCTGCATGCGCGCCCCGCCGGAGCAACTGACGATGATCAGCGGCATGGCTTCCTCGGCAGCGCCTTCGATCGTGCGCGTGATCCGCTCGCCGACGACGCTGCCCATCGACCCCATCATGAACGTCGGGTCCATGACGGCCAGGTAGATCGGCCGGCCCTTGATGAATCCCTTGCCGCAGACGACGGCATCGGTGTTGCCGCTCTTGGCCTGCTCCTGCTTGAGCCGGTCCTTGTAGGGTTTCTTGTCGACGAACCGCAGCGGGTCGGCCGGCTCGATGTCGGCGAACATCTCCTCGAAGCTGCCGGGATCGACGAGCTGCCCGATGCGCTGCCGCGCGCTGATGCGGAAGTGATGCTGGCACTTGGGGCACACGTGCAGCGCATCTTCGACGACCTTGCGGAAGAGCATGTCCTCGCACTCGGGGCAGCGCATCCACAGCCCCTCGGGAATCCCTTCCTTCTGCTGCATCCGCGGGGTTGCCGATTCGTTGGTTGGCAGTTGCGACATCGTTGTTTCAATCCAAAATCGGTTGACCGCTGAGACGCCGAGAGCGCGGAGAGAACAAAAAGCGCCATCAACGGTTCCTGCTTCTCCGCGCTCTCCGCGCCGACGCGGTGAAACATCTTACTGAATCTGTCTCTGTAGTTCCTCTATCGCGGCGGCGCGGTCGGGCTTGCCGAAAATGGCGCTGGCGACGACGAACCAGTCGACGCCGGCATCCCTGGCACGGGCGATCGTCTCCACGTTCACCCCGCCGTCGATCTCCAGGCGCTGATTCGCCCGCAATCGCTTTTTCACAGCCTCGCATTTCGGCAGCGCTTCGGGCATGAACGATTGTCCGCTGAACCCCGGCACGACGCTCATCACCAGCACATGATCGACGTGGTCCAGCGCAGGCCATAGCTTGTCCACCGGCGTCGCCGGGTTCAGCGTGACGCCCACATGCTTGCAGCCAAGATTTCGCAGCGCGATAGCGGCCTGTGCGACGTCGCTGACAACCTCGACGTGATACGTCAGCGCATCCGCCCCGGCTTTGAGAAACGCCGGCGCGTAGCGGATCGGTTCCGTGATCATCAGATGAACGTCGAGGAACGCCGCCGTCACCTTCCGCACGGCGGCGGTAACGGCCGGCCCGAAGCTGATGTTCGGCACGAAGTGGCCGTCCATCACGTCCAGGTGCAGGAAGTCCGCGCCGCCGCGGTCGACGTCGGCAATCTCCGCCGCGAGGTTCGCGAAGTCGGCGGAGAGGATCGAGGGGGCGATCTGGGGGGCGGTCGACTTGAATGGTTCGGTGGTCACAAGGCAGGACAGTGTGCAAAACGCAAACGCCGCGTCAACGCGGACCCGCGCGGGCTTCCGGACGGCGGCGTTGGGGTTAATAGACTCCTTCCGCCATAAGCATGGTGCGGACGGGTATGCGCCTCCCCACGTTGATCGCCGGAACGCGGATGGTTGCGCGGGCAGTCGACGTTCGTCCGACGAGGACAGGACCGTCCCAGCGAAAGTGGTCGGCCCAATGGTCTGTTCGCGGATTGAACAGCGGCACCAGCAAACTCGTCATTGGGTCGATGCCTGCGATATCGGTCCCCTTGTGTCCATTGCAGTGAGCGCACGCGAATGCGAGGTTGCTCATGTTCGTCTCGCCTCCGTGCTTCGAGGCAATAACGTGATCCACGTGCGGCCGAAAAGGATCAAGTCGCACCGGCATCCTGCAATACTCGCAGCGCCCCCTGGCACGACGGCGTACGCGCCGCTTCAAGACGCCGGTCATGCCGACTTCCGCCGGGCCCCGCGTCCGGCAGGACGCTTCAATGCCATCCGCGCCTTTGAATGCATTATGGTGAGGACGCTTCCAAGATCGAGATAAAAGTCGAGCTCCCGACGCTCGTCATCATTCAGCTCGCGCCGCTTGACAGCCGCGGAGAGTTCATCCACGCGATCAACGACATCCGGACTGAGTCGCATCGACAGGACGAACTCCGCCTTTCCCGGGTCCATGTTTTCCAAGGTGGGAATGAGGACGCCGGTAGTGATGGGGCGGTTCTTGGTCATACGCTGTGCATCTTATCACGATCCAATGATGGGCGCTCAATCCAGAATATCCAACGTCGAGAAGTGCCCGTTCTCCAAAAACTCCAGCGACGCCCCGCCACCCGTGCTGACGTGGCTGACGGCTTCGGCCAGATGCATCTGCTCGACGGCCGCGGCGCTGTCGCCGCCGCCGATGATGGTGATGGCGCCGTTGTTCTTCGTCGCGTCGGCGACGGCCTGGGCGACGGCGCGCGTGCCCTCGGCGAACGGCTTTTTCTCGAACACGCCCATCGGACCGTTCCAGATGATCGTCTTCGCCTTCGCGATCTCGGCCACGTACAGATCGCGCGTCTTCGGGCCGATGTCGAACCCTTCCATGTCGGCGGGAATGTCGCCGTCGACGATGCTCGTCTGGGCCGTGTCCGTCATCTCGTTGCTGATGACCGTGTCGACGGGGAGGCGGATCTTCCCTCTGGCCTTGCCGAGCAGTTCGCGGGCGAGGTCGACCTTGTCGCGCTCGACGAGGCTCTTGCCGACCTGCTTGTTCTGCCCGAGGAAGAACGTGTACGCCATCGCCCCGCCGATGAGCAGGAGGTCGGCCTTGTCGAGCAGCGCCTGGATGACGTTGATCTTGTCGGAGACCTTTGCCCCGCCCAGGATCGCGACGAACGGTCGCTGGGGAGTGGTGACGGCTTCGCCGAGGAATTTCAGCTCTTTCTGGATGAGAAAGCCGATGACGCGCGGCTTGCCCTGGAGGAGCTGCGGGACGCCGAACGTGCTGGCGTGTTCGCGGTGGGCGGTGCCGAATGCGTCGTTGACGTAAACATCGGCGAGCTTCGCGAGTTGCTGCGCGAACTGCGGCTCGTTCTTTTCCTCGCCTTTGTGGAAGCGGAGGTTCTCGAGCAGCAGCACGTCGCCGTCGCGCAGCTCATTGACCGCGTTCTCGACTTCCGGCCCGATGCAGTTCTCGACGAACCGCACCGCCGCCATCGTGTCGGCCGATGCCTCAGCGGGGTCATTCATAACGTGCAGGTCGGTCGTGTTGCGGCCTTCCCCGTCGGGGTGCGGCACCGCATGACACTGGTTCACGAGCTGCGCCAGTCGCTGCGCCACGGGTTTGAGCGAGTACTTTGGCTCCGGTCCGCCTTTGGGCCGGCCGAGGTGCGAAATGAGGATCAAGCGCCCGCCGCGCTCGATCACGCTCTTGATCGTTGGCATCGCCTGCACGATCCGCCGGTCGTCGGTGATTTTTCCATTCTCCAGCGGGACATTAAAGTCCACGCGCATGAGAACCCGCTTCCCCTTCACGTCGATGTCGGCAACGGTCTTCTTGTCCATGATAATGCTCCGGTAAGTCGAGCGAGGGATGCTACGGGAGGCCGGATTGGAGTCAAAATTATGAAACGACGCGAGCGAAGCGCCCGCCTTGGTAACTATCTCAAAACAAAGCTATATAGCCACCGATGGGGCACCGATGAGCACCGATAAAGAGCACTCCTAATCGGTGTGCATCGGTGCCCCATCGGTGGCAAAAGTATCTTCTGAGATAGTTATTAAGCGAGGATATCGTTCACCACGTTCCCATGCACGTCGGTCAGCCGATAGTCGCGGCCCCCGTAGCGGTAGGTGAGCTTTTCGTGGTCGATGCCCATCAGGTGCAGGATCGTCGCGTGCAGGTCGTGGACGTGGACGCGATTCTCAACCGCGTGCCACCCGAAGTCGTCGGTGGCGCCGTGGGTCATGCCGCCTTTGACTCCTCCGCCGGCGAGGAACATGGTGAAGCCGAAGGGGTGATGCTCGCGGCCGTCGGCGCCTTCGGCGGTGGGCGTGCGGCCGAACTCGCCGCCCCAGACGACGAGCGTGTCGTCGAGCATCCCCAGGCGCTTCAAATCCTGGATCAGCGCGGCCACGGGTTGATCGGTGGCGAGGCAGTTTTCCTGGTGCCCTGTCTTTAAGTCACTGTGCTGGTCCCAGAGCTGGCAACTGCTGCGCGTGGAGGTTTGCGTATGGTAGACCTGCACGACGCGCACGCCGCGCTCGACGAGCCGGCGGGCCATGAGGCACTGGCGACCAAACACGTCCGTCGCGGGTTCACCGACGCCGTAAAGGTTCAGCGTTTCCGCGTCTTCATTGCCGACGTCGAACGCTTCGGGCGCTTCGGCCTGCATGCGGTAGGCAAGCTCGAACGATTCGATGCGCGCGCCAAGCCGAGAGTCCTCGTCGCGCCTGGCCTTGTGCATCGCGTTGATCCGCGCCAGGGCATCGAGCTGGGCGCGTTGCACCTTGCGGTCGAACTGCGCGTTGGCCAGGTTCGCGATCGGGTTGTCGAGGTCCGAGACAAGCGTTCCCTGATACGCGGCCGGCAGGAAGCTGTTGCTCCACAACGGCGCGCCCTGGGCGGGCTGGGCGGGACTGATCACGACGAAGCCGGGGAGGTTGCGATTTTCGCTGCCGATGCCGTACGTCAGCCATGAGCCGAGACTCGGGCGGGAAAACGCCTGCTCCCCGGTGTTCATCTGGAGGCAGGCGCCGTTGTGGTTGATGTTGTCGGCGATCATCGAGCGGACGACGCACAGGTCGTCGACGCAGGAGGCGATCTTCGGGAACAGCTCCGACACTTCCGTGCCGCACTGCCCGTGCTTTTGGAACTTCCACGGGGAGGCGAGGAGGTTGCCCGTCTTCGTGCGCTCCAGCTTGGGCATGGGGAACGGCAGTGGCTTGCCGTTGTGCGCCGCGAGCATGGGTTTGGGGTCGAAGGTGTCCACGTGCGACGGTCCGCCGGACATGAACAGAAAGATGACCCGCTTCGCCTTGGCCGCGTGCATGGGCGGACGCGAGGTGAGCGGATGCGCCCCGCGGGCGGGGTCGCGCAGACCGGTGAGCCAGTTGTCGGCGACGGTGGACGCGAATGCGTCCTGCGATAGGACGCTCGCAAGCCCGATCATGCCGAACCCGTTGGCGAACGTCCTGAGCATCTCGCGGCGGTTGGGCGCGTGGTGGTTGGTCATGTCAGCCTTCTCTCGCATCGTCGTCCTGAAGATGACATTGGGCACGTTCCAAAATATCCAGCGCCTCAATCCACATACATGAACTCGTTCGCGCACAGAAGGACATGGCAGTACGCCTGCCAACCCGCGCCACCCGGCGCGACGAGGGTCTTGCCGATCTCGATTTCGTTTGCGTCCGGCGGGCGCGCGAACAGCGTGCGGTAGAGCCAGTCGATCTTCGATGCATCGTCCGTGCCACCTTCGCGATCCAGGCGCTTGGCGAGTTGTTTGGCGCGGTCGAGCATGAACGGGTGGTTCATGAGAAACAGCGCCTGCGGCGCGACGGTCGAGTCGACGCGCTTTTCGACGATGGCCGAGGCGTCGGCGGCGTCAAAGAGGGAGCGGTAGTTGCTCCGGTCCGAGCGGATCGTCATCACGTACAGCGTCCGCCGGGGCGTGTTCAGGTCGTTGATCGCCCGGCCATTGGGCGTGATGTCGAGCGTGCCGGCGGCGGCGAGCAGCGCATCCCGCAACGCCTCGGCCTCGAGCTTCCGGCGGTTCATCCGCGCGAACAGTTGATTATCGGGATCGACCTTCATCGCGTCCGGCCTCGGCTCGCTCGACTGCATGTACGTCGCCGACAGCATCATCGCGCGGTGCATGGCCTTGATCGACCAGCCCGACCGCACGAATTCTACCGCGAGGTGGTCCAGCAGCTCGGGGTGCGTTGGCGGCGTGCCGAGCTTGCCGTAATTGTTGGGCGTGCGCACGATTCCTTCGCCGAAGTGGTGCTGCCAGATGCGGTTCACCATCACGCGCGCCGTCAGCGGATGATCGCTGCTCGCGATCCATTTCGCGAGTTCGAGCCGGCCGCTGCCCTGTTCGATCGGCTTCTGATTCTCGCCGGCGATGACCTGCGGAAAGCGGCGCGGGACGAGATCGCCGAGCCGGTCGTATCGCCCGCGGATATGGACGGGGACGTCCTGGATGCCGTCGAACATGCTGTTCGGCGTGCCGCCTTCCTGCACCGCCTGGGCGAGGGGAATCGGCTGGGCGACCGTTTCGCGCAACATCTTCGCCTGGGCGCGCATCGGCGCCAGCTGTTCACGCACGTCGGGGGGCAGGGTCGCGTCGTCGGTGCGAGCAGCAGCCCAGAACGGTCCGCGCGGCGCCGTCAGAAGCTGATGGAACGCGGCGTCGGGCGTCGCGGGCGTCGCGGGCGTCGCGGGATCCTTCCCCGCCTCGCGCATCCTGCGGGCCTCGGCATCCAACGCTTGCAGAGCTCTGGCCACTTCTCCCGCCGCCGAGTTGAGGGCGTTCCCATCCGATGATGCGCTCATCGCAGC
>JBBSLV010000224.1:0-6849 GCA_038233535.1 Tepidisphaerales bacterium
AAGGCCATTCTGGAGTCGGTATAATCCCCTCTGACGGCACCAGGACGCCACGGCACGCGGTACGGGGGCACATGGTTCAGCAAACAGCGGCTCACCCCGGAAACAAGCGGAATTCCAGCCCCGCCTGGGACGTTGCGCGCCTGTTCCCGGATCAAGGGTCGTGGGACGAGGAGGACTACCTCGCCCTGAGCACCAACCATCTCGTCGAGCTTTCGGACGGGTACGTCGAGGTTCTCCCGATGCCGACGATGACACATCAGGCGATCGTGCAATACCTGAGCAACCTGCTCCTGGCGTTCGCCTCGATGGACGAGCTCGGGCGCGTGCTGTTTGCGGCGCTGCGCGTGCGGCTGCGACCAGGCAAATTTGCGGAGCCTGATGTGGTGTTCATGTCGGCGGCACACCAGGATCGAATGGGGGATCGCTATTGGGACGGCACGGATCTGGTCATGGAGGTCGTGAGCGAGAGCGAGCAGGATCGTCAGCGCGACTACGTCGCCAAGCGCCAGACGTACGCCGCCGCGGGGATCGCCGAATATTGGATCGTATCCTCACCAGTCGCTCGTCACGGTGCTGTCGCTTCAGGATGGCGCCTACCGCCTTCATGGCGAGTTTCGTCCCGGCTCGGCGGCGAACTCGGCGCTGCTGAGCGGTTTTTCCGTGGACGTGACGGCGGTGTTCGCGGTGAAGTAGTTCAAGGAAGTCGTTCTCGCTTGTTTTAGACACGGATGTCACTCGAACTCTGCATCCTCGCGTCCGGATCGTCCGGGAATTGCTCAGTCGTCCGCACGCCCGCCGGCGTCGTGCTGATCGACGCGGGAATCGGCCCGCGCACTGCCGCGAAGCGCATGGCGGGCACGGGCGTGTCGCTTTCCGACGTGAAGGCGATCTGCCTCACCCATCTCGACTCCGACCACTTCAACGCCAACTGGATCGGCTCGATCGTGCGGCTGGGGATTCGCGTGCACCGCTGCGCGGGCAGGGTCGATGAGATCATCCGCCGGGCGGATCTCGACGTCGCCGATGCGTTCGCCCGCCTGATCTTCCCGTTCGACCGCGAACCGTTCGACGTGCTGCCGGGTGTTTCCCTGCGCCCGCTGCGGTTCGCGCACGATCGCGAAGGGTCGCACGGGTTCGTCATCGAAGGCCCACTCCGTGCTCAGCAGCGCTGCCGAATCGGGTACGCGACGGATCTCGGGCGCGTGCCGATCACGCTCATCAAGGACTTCGCCGACGTGGACGTGCTCGCGATCGAGAGCAACTACGACCCCGCCATGCAGCGGACGAGCGGCCGGCCGTACTTCCTCCAGCAGCGGATCACCGGCGGGCGTGGCCACCTGTCGAACCAGCAAACGTTCGACGCCATCCGCGCGATCCTCGACCGCTGCGAGCGCTCTGCGACCCGCCTGCCGAGCCACATCGTCCTCCTGCACCGCAGCCGCCAGTGCAACTGCCCAAAACTGATGCGCGAACTGTTCTCGCGCGATGCGCGCATCGCGCCGCGCTTGACGCTCGCCGAGCCGTACACCCCGTCGGGATGGTTGAAGGTGCGGGACCGGGAACCCGTCGTGGGGGAACAGTTGGCGCTGGGTTGGTGATGCGCTGCGCGTCGCGAACATGAGACGATTCCGCGCGACTAAAGAATCCCCGGGGGACTGAAGAATCCCCGGGCTCCGTTTGGTCGCGCAAGTGCGCGCGTTTCGCATCATCGTTGCGTCGCGTCGAACTTCCCGTTCCAGTAACCGTTGTCGACCTTCCCGTCCCCGTTGGAATCATCCAGATCCCTCAGCTTCATGGGCTGGGCATGACCATCGCAGAACAGGACATTCACATACCCGCGATTGCGCTCCGCGGGCGTCGAGCGGCGCGACGGGTCGCCGGGCGTGCCGGCGTTTAAGTCCCCGCCGTTGCCCCCGCGGTAACCGTAGTCCCCGCCGCTGCTGCTGACCATGCCGGCATTGTTGCGCGCGCCCTTCGAGCCCATCTCGACCGACATCAGCGGCGGGTCAACGACGTACACGCCTTCGCTCGTGTACACCGAGCCGCCGTCCTTCGACCCGTCGGTGTCGGTGACGGCGATCGTCTCGCTTGTCTTGCGGATCTGCGCCCCTTCCCGCGCCGCGAAAATCTGCGGCCGCGCGGGAGTCGTCCGGCCGTTGCCGAGGTACTGCCAGTTGTACCCATATCCCCCGTAGAACACCGTGTCCGTCGTGTACGCCGACGCCGTCGGCGAACTGTTCGTCGTCGTGTGGTTGAACGGCTTGTTCATCCGGTTCCGCTGCGGCTCGTCGAGCTGGGGACTCATGTACACTTCGGTGTTCTTCATGTACGCGTAGATCGCATCCGCCCACCGCCAGCGGGCGCGGTCGGGCACGGGCATATACGCGGCGACGGGGTAATACCCCTTGTTCTCGACGCGATATTGAACCAGCCCGATGCCAATCTGCCGGAGGTTGCTCAGGCTGGTGACCGACTTCGCCTGCGCCCGCGCGCTGCTCAAGGCGGGCAGGAGAATGGCGATCAGCAGCGCGATGATGCCGATGACCACCAGCAATTCCACGAGCGTAAAGCCGCGATAAGTCTTGCGAACGGAACCGGTAGTGAACGAGCGAGCCATGACGACAATCCTTCCCGGCGGGAGCCGGGCGATCTCGACCCATCGAACGGGCTGGCTGCCGAGGACGGACGAATGAAGCAAAGTCCCAGGTGGCTGGCGCGCGATCGCACCGTGCGATCTGCGACGGATACCCTACTGAGACTCAGTCTCATGTCAAGAGTGCAGAGCGGGAACCCCGCCTGCGAAAGCTTTCGAAGTCGCGGCGACGCGGTTCCGCTACTTCTTGAACGCCACGTCGTTCGGATTCCCCGCGGCGCGCAGGAACGCGAGCAGATCGAGGACTTCCTCCTCCGTGAGGTTGCTGAGCAGCCCCGCGGGCATCGTCGAGACCGGCGAGAGCCGGCGACTCTTGATCTCGTCCACGGGCACGACCACGGGCGGCGAGAGCGGGCCGGTGCGGAGCACGACGTGCTTCCCGTTGTCCGATTCCACGCGCCCGGTGAACGCATCGTCGGCCGTGCGGATCTCCGTCGTTTGGTAGAGGTCCGAGACCGTCTTCGACGGCTCGATGATCGACTCGAGCAGATCACGCGCCGTGAAACGGTTGCCCACGCCGGTGATGTCCGGGCCCAGCCCGACGTCGGCCTCCTGGTTGCCCAGCTTATGGCACGTCGAGCACGCGACGGCGGCGAACGCTTCGCGCCCCTGCTCGAACGAGCGCCCGCGCTCCACCTTGTCCAGCAGCGGGACCAGATCGGCCATGGTCCAGTCCTTCACAAACTCGCGCGGCTTCTGCGCTTCGGGGGGCGCCAGCCGCATCGGCTGCGCCTTGAGCACGTCCGCCAGCGCGATTTTCTCCTCGGGCGACAGGGTCTTCACCGCGTCGTCCCTGGTGTTCTTCAAGTAGCCCTTGAACGAGTTTCCCCCCATGTAGCGCGGGGCGGTGGTGACGAACCAGTTGAAATAGTCACGGCGGAGCTGCTCGGTCCACCCGGCGCCGGCGTTGCGCAGGGCAAAGACATACGCGATCTGCTCCTCCTGCGTCGGCGCATCGGCGAGGAGCTTCATCGACTTGGCGACGACGCTGGGGGCTTGGAGGTACACGAGCAGCTTGCACAACTCGCGGTTCAGCGCGGGGGTGGCGGCGGGAAACGTCGGGTCGAGCTGCGCGATGACGCGGGCACGGGTCTGCCCGTCCGGCTCGCCTTGGCGGATGAAGCTCAACCCGTAGACGCGGAGCAGGTCGAGCTGCTGCGCTTCGCCCAGCCCCGCCGAGTGCAGGCGCGACAGCGCTTCGAGCAGCCGCGGCTGATATGACGCCGGGCCGCAGCGCGCCAGCGCCAGCAGCGCGTGCGTCCCCGCCACCGGCCGGGTCTCGCCCAGCGCGCGGTCGGCCCACAGCGATACGTCCTGCCACTCGATCGCGATGCGTGCGGCATAGCGCAGATGACGATCGGCGCTGTCGAGGTGATCCCACGCGAAATCAATCGCCGACGGGTCTTTCTTCCCGTGGAACGATTCGAGCTTGCGGCGCAGCTCGCGCTGCTGCGCGGCATTTTCATCACTCAGCGCCGGCGCAGGACCAGTCGGCTCCGTGCCGGTATACGTCACGCGGTACAACCCCGACTGCGTATTGCGCCCCCCGATCGTGAAGTACATCGCGCCGTCGGGGCCGATGTCGAGGTCCGTGACCGGCAGCGGGCGGCCCTGCACGAACGGCTCGAACGTCGCGGCGTAGCTCGATCCGTGCGGCGTGAGGTGCACCGCATGGATCGTGCCGTAGGACCAGTCCTGGATGAACAGCGCCCGCTGGTATTTCGCGGGGAACTTCGCGCCCGTCCCGAACGCGACGCCCGTCGGCGAGCCGACGCCGATGTCGTATCCGCCCAGGCTGTCGGGGTAGTATTCAGGCCACTTGCCGCTGCCGTAGCGCCAGCCGAATTCCGATGCGCTGGTGACGTGATTCACGCGCGTCGGGCGGTACCAGGGCAACCCGAAATCCCATTCCATGTCGGAGTCGTAGGTGAGGATCTCCCCATCGGGGTTGAAATCGAAATCGTAGGCGTTGCGAAAGCCCCCGCAGAACAGCTCCCAGTCTTTGCCGTCGACGTCCGTGCGGACGATCCACCCGCCGGGCGCCATGTGCCCCGTCGCATGTCCGTTCGCATCCGGCTGGCGCGGGAGGAGCAGATCCTCCGCGTAATTTTTGTGCGGCGAATCAGGCGACATCCCCGCCGGCGCGTCGGTGTGATTGCCGGCGATGATGTACAGCTTTCCGTCGGGCCCGACGCGGATCGCGTGCGGGCCGTGCTCGCCGGCACCTTCGAACTTCTTCAGCAGCGTGACTTCGTCGAACTGATCGTCCCCATCCGTGTCGCGCACGCGATAAAACCCGCTCCCCTGGGCGGCGTTTCCGTTGACGCTGACGTACAGGCTGCCCTGGTGGTAGAGCAGCCCCTGTGCCTGCCCGATGTTGGCGGTGAGGCGCTCGACGCTCGCCGGATCCTCCCCGCTGCCGAGCGTCACGCGATAGAGCGACGCGCTCTGATCGCTGACGATGATCCGCCCTTTGTCGTCGAAGGTCATGCTGACCCACGACCCCTGTCGCGCGCGCGGCACGCTGTAGACCAGCTCGGCCTCAAAGCCCGGGAGCAGCCGGAGCGTTTCCGCCGCCGTCGCCATGCCGACGTCTTCCTTGCCCGCCAGACCGGGCAGATCGCCCCACGGCGCCCCCCCGGCGTCGCCGACCACGCGGGCGGCGGACCAGCCGGGGGCGTCGAATTCCTTACTGTTCCAACCGTCACGTTCAGACGTCGAAGTAATCCAGCTCGCATCCGATACCATCGTCTCGCGCTTCCCCCCGCCCAGGTCCAGCTCCAGCTTCACCAGCAGCCCCGCCGGGCCGCCCGCGTTCACGCCGCGCACGGCGATCGCGTTATGGCCCTTCGTTAGGAGCTTGGTCACGTCGGCGTAAGCCGGCTGATTCCACTCCGTGCTCTGCGCGACGCGTTGGCCGTTGACGTAGACCTCCATCTCGTTGTCGCACGTCGCGACGAGTTCCGCCTTCTTCGGCGCACCCGTCAGCGGCACGGATTTGCGAAAGTAGACGACGTCCTTTGCTTCCTCTTTGAGCTTCCCGCGCCGCCAGATCCACTGCGGCATCTTCTCGACGGGTTTCGCGGATTTTGCCGCCGCTTGCGGCTTCGCGGACGCACCGGTGGCCGGCCGCGTGGCCCCGCCCCCCGCGCCACCCTTGATCGCTTTCAACCGGATGTCCTTGAACTGGACCACCATCGGCGACCCCTGGTGAACCTGCAGTGCGAGGATTCCTTCCATCGCCCGCTTGTCGAGTTGCTCATCGGTGATCTCGGCCGTGGTGACGCCGTTGATCTTGTGAACGAGCTTGTTGCCGATGGCCGTGATGGTGTACTCGTTCCAGTCGTTCTCCTTCGCGGCGTTCTTCATCTCCTCCGGCGTGCCCGTCCGACCGGTGACCTTCATCTCGCCGGCCGGGGTGACGGTCACTTTCTCGCCCGGTTTGGCGACGATGCCGCGCCCGCCCTCTTCGTACAACATGCCAGTGAACACGCGCGCCGAGTCGAGATCGGCCTGATAACCGTGGACGACGAAGTTGGGGTGTTCGGTCGAGCGGTACTGGATGCCGGAGTTGTTGTCGCCGGTGATCTTGTACTTCGCGCGCAGCTCGAAGTCGGCGACCTTTGCGCCCCCCTTCTCTCCCCGCCAGATGAGGAACGTGTTCGACTTCGTCGGGTTTTCCGCCGTCGTCTCACCCGTGATTGCGCCATCGCGCACGGACCAGAATTTCTCGTCGCCCTCCCAGCCCGCGAGATCCTTGCCGTTGAAGAGCTGAACAAAGCCGGCGTCGTCGTCGTCGGTCCCGGGGGAGGCTTGCTGTGCCGCCGCGATCGAACACACGGCGAGCAGGAATACGAAGGTCGCCGCACAGCGGAAGGTCATAGAGTTCTCCAAAGTCGTCTGTCAAGGCGTTTCAACGTCGATGCATCTGAATGACACCGCCCGCCTCCGCCGCGGAACCGGGGCGGCAATTATACTCTTAATGACCGAAAACTTCCCCCCGTCTTCCGGGGGCAGCGCGCGTGGTGAGTGTGCCCATTTTTCCAGGAGGGCGTCCATTTTCAGGGCATGGCGCCTTGGCCATTCCGTCCTGCTCTGTTTCTGCGACCTTCGTCGCGGCCGCGGTTTAGTGGGGGGGTATCAAAGACATTAGGCGCCACAACCCCCCCCCCACACGCGAAAACCCCCCCCACAGC
>JBBSLV010000225.1:0-6837 GCA_038233535.1 Tepidisphaerales bacterium
GAACAATGAGTCGCTCGGCATCGACGTTGAACAACATGCGCCAGTCACCGACGCGCAGCCGGTAATTCGGGACTTCGGGACAAACGGATTGAGCCGCTTCACGTCGCCGGCCAGATCGTTACGCAACCCGCTCGATCTTACGCAAGATCCGCCGCGATGGGTGCGTGACTGTTTCGGCGGGTGCCGGTCGAAAATTCAGGTCTGCCCACGAATCTCACGAATGGGCACGAATGGGGAAAGAGACAGAGAGATTGGCATCGGTTCTCATTCGTGTGGATTCGTGAGATTCGTGGGCATCCTCTTTCACCGAATCAGTCACGCACCCCGCCGCGATACGTCCGGCAACATCCGCTTGAGCGAAGCGTTCGCATCGTCCCTGAAGTATATGGTGTACTTCATCCGTCTCACCGATCTTCCGCGTCAATCCTCATCCCGAACCGCCGGAGGCGTCTGCCCGTTCCGGCTTCGGGTCGCGCGTCATGAGATCCGTCAGGGCGTGAATCGCGTCCTTCCCCTCGAACAGAACGGCATGCACCGCTTCGGTGATGGGCATCTCGACGTCGTACCGCCGGGCCAGCTCCATCACCGCGCGAGTCGTCGGCACGCCCTCGGCGACGCTGTCCATCTTGCCGAGAATGTCGTCCAGCTTGCGCCCCTTGCCGATCTGCTCGCCGACCGTGCGGTTGCGGCCTTCGGGGCTGACGCAGGTGGTGATCAGGTCGCCGATGCCGGCCAATCCGTCGAACGTCGCTTCGCGGGCGCCCATGGCGATGCCCAGGCGGGTGATCTCCACCAGGCCGCGGGTGACGAGGGCGGCCTTGGCGTTGTTGCCGGCGGCCAGACCATCCAGAATGCCGGCGGCGATGGCGATGACGTTCTTCGTGGCGCCGGCGAGTTCGACGCCCACAACATCATCGTTCGTGTAGACGCGGAACCACTGCGTGGAGAATGCCGCCTGCACGCGCCGAGCGACGTCCTCGTCCGCCGCCGCCACCACGGCGGTCCCGGGGAGATAGCGCGCCAGTTCCGCGGCGATGTTCGGGCCGGAGAGAGCGGCGAGGGGGTGTGAAGGCGCGCATGGAGGATGGAGGATCGAGGATGGCGCGGAGTGTTCCCACGCCATCCTCAATCCTCTATTCTCCATCCTCGTATCGCTCCCCCCCTTGCCCCATAGCACGTCCCCGATCACCTGCGTGGGCCGCAGCAGGGATTCGTTCTCGATGCCCTTTGCCACGGAGACGATGGGCAGGTCGGCCGGGAGGTGCTTCGACAATCGCTTCCATACGCCGCGCATGTACTGCGTGGGCACGGCCGAGAGGACCATCGTGGCACCGGTAAAGCAATCGTCATCGTTTGCGGTGAGGCGCACCGTTTCCGGCACCTTCACGCCGGGGAGCAGCCGGCGTTGCTCGCGGTCCTGGATCAGCCGTTCAATTGATTCCTCGAACGCGCCCCACATGGTCACCTCGTGCCCGCCCTGGGTGAGCAGGATCGAGCACACGGTCGCCATCGCCCCATCGCCGAGAATCGTCACGCGTTCTGCCATCGTGCGTGGGATTGTAAACGCGGCGAGCGCGCCGCGTCACGCGCGGCAGCCGCAAACATGCGCGGCCAGAGGAACTGTGGTGGTCAACTCAAGGCGGTTCGCTCCGGGAACAATGGCGCTTCTGAAAAATACGTATTCGCCGCCGAGCCGGTAGAGTAGAGAACTGAAGTTCACTGGACCGGCCGGTATCACTGACGCACCAGATGAATGCGGATAAGTCAGAGAGAAGAATCAGCTTCGCTGTTTTGACTTATCTGTGTTCATCTGCGTTCATCTGCGGTTCAATCATTTCCGCTCAGCCTCACGGAACGTCGATTTTCCAGATCGCCCACTCCCCCCCGCGATTCGACCGGAAGTACACGCTCTGCCCCCCCGGATCCCACGCCGGGCAGTCGTCGTGGCTGCCGTTGGTGGTGATCTGCACCGGCTGCTGCGGGCGGTCGACGTTCAGCGTCCATATGTCGTAGTTCTGGCGCTTCTCTTCATCCTGCCCGCGATCCGACACGAACGCGATGCGCCCGCCGTCGCGGCTCCACGTGGGGTCGAATTCGTCGATGTCCGGCGTGTTGGTGAGGTTCAGCGGTGCGCCGCCGGCGTCGGGCATGCGGTACAGGTCGCGCTTGCCCGTTTTCTCGTTCATCGAGCAGAAGATGACGGCGTCGGCCTTGGGGCTGACGCGCGGCTGGGTGCCGCTGATATGCGTCAGATCCTTGCGGATCGTCGTGCCCCGCTGGGTCATGTACAGGCGCGGGTCCGGGCGGGTATCGACTAGGGCCTGGTAGTAAAGGCGCTGCTTAGGGTCGACGTCGATCATCGGCCACAGGTCGTTGGTGTCGCCTTGGGTGAGCTGGGTGAAGCCGGCCTGCCCGATCGTGGACATGCTCCAGACGGAGAGCCGTTTTCCGGCACGGTTGGAGCTGTAGACGATTTCCTCCCCGCCGCCGGTGTAGCTGGGCATGATGTCGAGGCTCTTTCCGTCGGAGAAGAACTCCTGCCCCCCGCTTCCGTCGGCACGGATGACGACGATCTGCGACCGCAGGTCGTTCGCGTCGCGGCTGAACAGAATCGTGAACACGAGGCTCTGCCCATCAGGGGAGATCGCCAGCGTGTCGATGATCGTGCCCGGCTGGAGCTTGGTGATCTGCGTGGCCCCCCCGCGCTTCGTGCCCTCGAGCACGTCCTTCATCGCCAGCGTCATCGTGCGCTTCGGCCCCACGTCCCACCCTTCAGGCCCGCGCGTAAAATCGATGCTCAGCAGCGGCACCGGCCGCGTGATGATCTCCTTCAGCTTCACGGCGTAATCGCTTTTCCCCTCGTCCCAGGCGATGACCAGATCCTTCGGCTCCCATTCGGAATTCGCGTTCTTCAGCACCGCCGTCGCCTTGTAGGTGCGCAGCTCGCCTTTCTCGTTGATCGGCGGGAACTGAAGCCGGGCGACGGATGCGCCGTCGCTGGTCTTCTCCAGCGGCTTGCCCTCGACCGTAACCGTCGCGCCGGGCGGATCGCTGACAATTCGCACCTCTTTCTGAAGGGCGGCGAGGTCGATCGGGTACTCGGCCTTGCCCTCCTCCCAACTGATCGGCGTCTGGACGTCCGGATACCCGGGCATTTTGAGCGTCAGCTTCTGCGGGACGAACTCGTCCGTCTCAGGATCGATGGGGAATGGATGGTCTTCAATGGTTTGCGGCGTCGGGCCGACTTCCTGATCGTTGATGTGGACGATTGCGCCGCTCGGCTCGCTCGTGACGACGAGGTTCTTTGTCAGCGGCTCGAGCTTCAGCGGGTAGGTCGTTTTGTTGTCCAGCCATGAGACGATCACGTCGTCCGGCTGATAGTTCGGGCGCTGGGCAGTGGCCTTGTGCGGGATCCACCGGTCCTGGGCGTCGACGGTGAACTCCAGCTCGCGCGAGAGGCTGGAGACCGGCTCCTTCGACAGCGGCTTGCCGTCGAGGGTGAGCATCGCCGGCGCCGGCGAAACAGTGAACGTGACCCGGCGGGTGCGCGGGCGCAGCTCGACCTCGATCGGATTGCGATCGAAATCGCGGGTAACCGACAGCTCCTGGTCCTTATACCCCAGGCGCGAGACCGTGACCGTGTGCGTGTCGTCGCGGCCTTTGAAGAGAAAGCGTTCCGTGATCGGACCGGGCCCCCGCTCGACCCCGTCGATGGCAATCATCGCATCGGTGGGCTGGGCGGTGATCGTGAGGAACTTCTTCTGCACGCATCCGACCAACAGCATCGGGAGCAAGACCACAAACAAGCAGCGCATGGGCAGACCTCCGAATGGGGCGCAAGGTCTCTGCTGTACCTTAAATGAGGGGCGAGGGGCAAGGGGGCGGGGGCAAAAGCAGGGCTTTCGCATATAGAACGACGACCTGGTCATGATCGCGGACAGATCGTGTGTTCAAGGTTCTTCTATGAACGCCGGCGCGCCGATATACTGGCGGATTCGACCTTCCCGGAACGCCCCGGACCAGGTGGATGCCGAACCAGGTGGATGAGTGTGGGCACGCACCCCAATGCCGAGCGAACGCCAAAAAACCATCTCCCGCGACGTGACCCTCGCCGGCCCCGGCCTTTTCTCCGGGGAGACGGCGACGCTCACCTTCTCCCCCGCCGACGCCGGCGCCGGCATCACGTTCATTCGCGAGCAGGACGGGAAGATCGCCACCATCCCCGCCCTGGTCGGGAACGTCCTCAAACGTCCCCGCCGAACGTGTTTGCGCAACGGAACCCTCTTCGTGGAGACCGTCGAGCACTGCATGGCGGCGTTGGCGGGGCTGGGGATCGACAACGCGACCGTCCGCGTGACCGGCGGGATCGGCGGCGAGATCCCCGGCTTCGACGGCAGCAGCAAACGGTTCGTCGAAGCCCTCGACGACGGCGGCCTCTCCGAGCAGGACGCCCCGCTTGACCCGCTGATCATCCGCAAGCCCATCCAGGTCGCCATGGGCGACGCCACCCTCGCCGCCCTTCCCGGCCCAACCGACCGGCTGGAAATCATCTACGACTTTGAAGCCGATCCCCCCATCGGCCGTCAGACCTACGCCTTCACCCTCGGCGGAAACGACCTAGCCGGCGACGACTTCAAGCTCCAGCTCGCGCCGGCGCGCACGTTCATCTTCGAGCACGAAGCCAACGAACTCCGCGCCCGCGGGCTCGGAAAGCACCTGACACCGAAGGATCTGCTCGTCATCGCGCCCGACGGCCCGGTCGATAACGTTTTCCACTGGCCCAACGAGTGCGTCCGCCACAAGGTGCTCGACCTCATCGGCGACCTCTACCTCGTCGGCCGGCCCATCCGCGGCCGGCTCGTCGCCCGCAAGAGCGGGCACGAGCTCAACCACCAGCTCGCCCGCCGCCTCGTCGCCGAGTACGACAACCAGCACCGCGAGTCGCTCGTCATCCGCGACGCCGCCATGGACACGCGCAGCATCCAGCGCATCCTCCCCCACCGCTATCCGATGCTGATGGTCGACCGCGTCCTCGAAATCCAGGGCGACCGCAAAGCCATCGGCATCAAGAACGTCACCTTCAACGACATCTTCTTCCAAGGCCACTACCCCGGCACCCCCATCATGCCCGGGGTGCTGATCGTCGAAGCGATGGCCCAACTGGGCGGCATCCTGCTGAGCCAGAAACTCGAGCACACCGGCAAGCTTGCCGTGCTGTTGAGTATGGATAGGGTGAAGATGCGCCACCCGGTTGTCCCGGGCGACCAACTGATTCTCGAAGCCCTCGCCGTTCGCGTTAAAAGCCGCACCGGTCACGTGCGCTGCAAGGCGTTTGTCGCCGACAAACTCGCGGCCGAGGCGGACATCAAGTTCATGCTCGTGGATGCCGAACCCGTGTAATCCTACGCTTAAAGCCGCGGATGGCATCCGCGGCCTTCTGCAACGGTCTTCGTCTGTGATGTGAAGTAAGTTCAATGCCCAACAGCAGCGTCAAAACAACGCCCAAGCCCAACGGACCCAAGCGACCGAGCTGGTTCTCGTCGCTGCTGGCGCTGCGCTTCTTTTCGACCGAGCGGAAAATCTCCGAGCACGCCGTCGTCGATCCCGAGGCCGAGATCGCCGAAGACGTCGAGATCGGACCGTTCTGCGTCATTGGTCCCAACGTGAAGATCGAGAGCGGTTGCCGGCTGCTGAACAACGTCACGATCATCGGCCACACGACGATCGGAAAGGACAACATCTGCTTTCCCAACGTCGTGCTCGGCGCTGCCCCGCAGGACAAGAAGTACCGTGCCGAGCCGACCAGGCTGGAGATCGGAAACGGCAACCTCTTCCGCGAGGCCGTCAGCATCCACGTGGGCACGGAAAAAGGCGGGGGCATCACCCGCGTGGGCGACAACAACATGCTCATGGTCAACAGCCACCTCGGCCACGACACCTCGCTGGGCAGCAACTGCGTGCTGGCCAACAACGTCATGATCGCCGGCCATGTCGTCGTCGGTGACAACGTGAACATGATGGGCGGGGTGGGCGTGCATCACTTCGTCACCATCGGCGACTACGCCTACATCGGGGGGTACGCGCGCATCCACCACGACGTCCCGCCCTTCGTCAAAGTCGACGGCGCCGACGAGGTCCGCGGGCTGAACACCGTCGGCCTCCGCCGCGCCGGCTACGCCGACGAGGACGTGCGCGAACTGCAAAACGCCTACCGCAACCTGTTCGGCAAGAGAAAGCCCCTCTCCGTCGCCATGACCGAGTACGACATGATGAACGGGATCAACCCGCACGTGAGGCAGCTGGTCGAGTTCCTCCACCGCCGCAACTCCGGCAAGCACGGCCGCTACCTCGAAGGCCACCGCCGCACGCCACAACCATCGATCGTCACGCCGGCGGTGGAAGCCGAAGCGCCGCCGACGCCGGCGCTCGCCCAGGCGCCCGCCCCGACAGAAGGCTGATCCCGCGCCCGCGCGCGATCAATTTGTATAATGCGATCATGCCCGCCGCCCCGCGCATCCCGATCGACCAGGACCGGATCGCCGATTTCTGCCGGCGACACCACCTCCGCAAGCTCGCGCTGTTCGGATCGGTCTTGCGCGACACAACTCCGCCCGGACAGCGATGTCGATGTGCTTTACGCCCACATCGACGGCTACAGCGCGAACCTCGAAGTCAATAAAGGGTCCAAGGCAATAAAGGGTCCAGGATCGAATGGCACTTCCCCCAAGCCGTAAGCCTTCGCGGTGGCTTGGGTTGGAAAAGCGGGGCCGCGTTTGCGAGGATGTTGGTGTAAGCCACATTCTGCAAGGAGGCCCGAATGCGTTGCCATGGCAGGCA
>JBBSLV010000226.1:0-6826 GCA_038233535.1 Tepidisphaerales bacterium
CGGTCGGCCAGCTCCGCGTTCGCCGGGTGGGTGCCCGCCAGCTCCGCCAGTTGCTTGACGGCTTCGTCCACCTGTTCGGGCTCGGTCTGCAAGCCGTACGGCGCGCCGCGGACCGTGAACAGCGGCGCCGCGGCGGCGGCGGTGAGGTCGGTGGGATCGGCCGCGGCCAGCCGCGTTCCGAGGTCGCGGCCTTGGGCGACGACGTTCGCGATTTCCTGCGACGGCCGCTCGCTCTGCGCCAGCGCCACCGACAGTGATCGCGACAGCGCCAGCTTGTTCGCCGGGTCCACCTGAAGCGCCTGCTGCCACGCCTGGATCGCATTACGGACGTTGTCCGAATCCTCGTGCACGAGCTGCGCCAGCGCGTCGCCGTACGCGACCCACACCGCAGGCTGGCGCGCCTCGATTGACAGCGCTTGCTGGAAATTTTTCACCGCCTCGGCGTGGTTCCCCTCGGCGACAAGCGCATTTGCCGAGTTCACGTACTTCTCGGGGTCGCCGCGGCGCAGCTTCGCCACGATCAGCCCGGACATCCCGACGCCGATGACGACGACGGTGAGGATAATGAGGAATTTCGTGTTGACTCGTCGTCTTGCCATCGCGCAAACCTGTTGAGGGTGAATCGCCCCGCTGCTGCTCTGTCACTCGTGCCGCGTCGCGTTTGTCACGCGCTACTTACTGTTGCGGCGCGTTCGTCTCGGGCACAAGGCCCGCCCCCGCCCCCCCCGCTCCCGCCGATGCCGCTTCGCCTTCCCCGCGCGTCACCGCCTCCCAGTCGGGCAGGGTCTTGCGGATATCGGGCATCGCCGACGATAGAAAGTCTTCCATTACCTTCGCCGACGCCGCCTGGTCGTTGATCAGCGTCATCACTTCCACCTTCGCGTAGTACCCGTGCCGCTCGAACAAATTCTGCAGCCGCAACCGCACCGCGTTGGGCGACGACTGCCACTCGCCGTTCACGTGGAAGAAGTACGCCACGCTCCGCGTCGCCCCCGAGCGGCCCGTCCCGTCCTCGAAGTTGATGTATCGCACTTCGACCGGCCGGCCGTCGTCGATGTTCCACTTCACTTCCTCCCACGTCTTGGGCTCGTATCCGTCGGCGACGTAGCACCGGTCGGGGACGTGGGCGACGGTATCGACAAGCCCGGTGTAGTAGGTGACGGCGAGGTTCACCACGCCGGTGGGATGCGTCATGCGCGTGCGCCCGATGAACTGCGCCCGCTCGTCCTTCAGCCGCTTGATCTCCTCCGGCGTCCTGGCGTCGAGGACCTGCTCGTTCATCCGGCGGACCTGCGCGATGGTCTCCGTGCCCACAACGCGGACGTCCATGTAATCGCGGAAGATGTACTCGTTGGTGCCCAGCGCGTGCTCGATCTCCGCGTCCAGCGCTTCGTCGAGTGACACCTGCTGCCACACCCCCAAATCCGCCGGGATCGACGCAAGCGCACGGGCCATCGGGACGGGCAGCTTCTTGAAGTGCAGCTTGAGGTAGCCCACGGACGCGTTCAGCCCCGCGGCCGCGACCGCGAGGATCACGACGGCCGCGACAAACGCGGGCGGGCGGGCGATGCGCCGGATCGCGCTTGTCGCGGGAGTGGTGGTGCTCATCGGAGTGGTGGTGCTCATTGTGCCTTCCCCCGCTTCTGCGCGGCGCGGGCGTTGGCCGTCCGCGGGATGTCGATGACCAGGTCGCGCTTCGGCGCGACCAGCGCGGGCGCCCCCGCCGGATGCACTGTCGCCGGGTGCACTGTCGCCGGGTGCACCATCGCGGGCGCCGCAACGGCCGCCGCCGGCGCGGGACGCTTCTCGATCACGGCCGGCGTCTCGTCCACTTCTTCGATGAACAAATGATCCAACACCCACCCGACCCCCAGGATCAGGAAAAACGCCGGCACGAGCATCACGATGCCCGCGAACTGGTGCGCGAATCCTTCGGACAGCTCGTGACTGACGTAGTAGTCGAGCAGCCCCTGCCCGGCCACGCGCATCACGTTGCAGAAGATCGCGATGGGAATCGCCGAGATCGTAATGAAAATCTTCTGCCACAGCGGACGGTTGGACAAAAACGCGACGGCAGCGCCGACGGTGATGAACGTCATCAGCGACCGCAGCCCCGCGCACGCTTCGGCGACATTCAGCACGCGCTCGTCCGGCGTGAAGGGCATCATGCGGATCTTCGTGCCCGTGTTGATCGCCTCCACCCCGGTGAACCGCAGCACCCCCACCGACACGCTCGCCGCCAGCGCCTGCAATGGACTGGCCAGCCGGCTGTAAAACAGCGACGGCCAGGGGATGGCGCACACGAGGTAAAGAATCGGAAACCACGCGATCTTCATCACGTGCCACCCCGTCAGCAGCAGCACCAGCCCGAACAGGGCCACGACCATCCCGAAATCCTTGAAAAAATCGTTCTGTCCCGGCCAGATCGCCCAGCCGTAAAACAGGATTCCGCCCAGCATGATCAGCATCCCCTCCCAGCGGGTCTGGATCGGCTGGCGGAGCAGCTCATCCCGGTTCGCGTAGAGAAAGTACAGTCCGATAATCGGGACGCAGACGGCGTGGCCCCAGTTGGGCTCGCCGTTGATGGGGTTGGTCTTGTCCCACAGCCGGCGCAGGTTCGGCCAGAATACGGCGGCAAACAGCGCCGTGATCAGCCCGATCTTCATCCAGGTTTCGAGCTTTAAGCCCGCATAAAGCGGCTCGACCTGCTCAATGGCCGTCGGCGCATGCACCGAGGATGCGTAGGCAAAAGATGATGTCGGCGTTAGATCGGTCAGAAGAGCCCTCCTCCAGCCAATACGATTGTCAGACTCAGTAGTTACGCGCCAAGAGCGGGAATCATAGCCGATAAATGATGAAGATGACGTAAAACGGTTACTGAAAATGTGTTTCGCTCGCGCTGTCGCAGCGCCAATTGTTACGCGGATCGTGTTGCACCGGTTCGGGGGGATTGCAAAACTTTGAGGAGTTCGCGGGGCACCGCGGAGTTTCATTCCGTCCACCCCCCCGGCTTTTTGTCAGCAAGCGGGTTAGCTGGTAAAATGGCTCGATGAAGACGACGCTCGATCTTCCCGACGATCTGGTCCGGCAACTCAAGCTCCGCGCCGTCCGCGATGGGCGAAAGCTCAAGGATGCCGCCGCTGATATCTTTCGCGCCGGGCTGGCCGCGGAGACCTCGCCGATAATCGATGAGCCTGCAATCGTCGTCAAGGACAAGAAGACCGCCCTGCCAATCATCCAGTGCCGGCGAGCAGCTCCACGGGGGCAGGAATTGACGCCCGAGCGGGTGGCCGAAATTCTCATCGCGCAGGAAGCCGGGTGGTCGCGTGATTCTGGCTGACACCAACTTCTGGCTCGCGCTGTCGCTCTCGAAGCACGACTTTCATCAGGCCGCACACGAGTGGTTTGACGCGCAATCGACCGCGGGTTCTGTCTTATTCTGCCGATCGACTCAACAATCTTTTTTGCGCCTGCTCACAACGGATGGCGTCATGCGGCTTTACGGCATTCCGCCCCTGGCCAACGCCGCCGCCTGGGCCGTGTACGACGGTTTTCGAGCCGATCGCCGCTGCGGGTTCGTCAAAGAGCCTGGCGACATTGAGGCCCCTTGGAAACGCTATGCCAGCCGCGGTTCGACGTCGCCCAAATTGTGGATGGATGCGTATCTCGCTGCATTCGCTACAGCCGCGGGACATAGGGTCGTAACCACTGATAAGGGCTTCAAGCAGTTCAAAGACCTCGATTCGATCATCCTTTCCAAATTTTAACCCGCTCGCCTCGAATCGTGGCGGGCCGGCGCAACCGTTGGCGTAACCCTTTCCAGCCGAATCACTCCGCGCGAATCGGAAGTCAACCCCTGGTTTCGATGCTGCTCAGGACGTCCTCGTCGTCGTAGGGGGTTCGCGACGTTGTTCGCTTCAGTCCCGGCGATCCTTCGCATTCCTTGAGTCATTCAGAACGGCAGCTTGAGGCGTCCAGCATCCGGATGGATGGAAAACGCGAAAGCCGGGACGCTGCTATCCAGGGTCCCGGCTTCGAGTGGTTCAACCCATGTTTGTCCGCGGCGGCGGGTTAGTTGGCGCGTAAGCCGCGGTTGTTGTCTTCGGCGGCGAAGTTCCGGTCGTAGAGGAAGCCGAACCCATACGTCACGCGGAACGCGTTGCGGAAGGCCGCGAGGAACGGCGCGACCACGTTCGTGCCGACCATGATCTTGTCGTTCTCCCGCAGATACACGTCGGGGTGCTGGCCGGCGAAAATCTTGTCCAGATCGACGCGGACCCAGGTGTTTTCGTCCCCGTTGCGACGGATGATGTCCGTGCGCGAGGGGATGGCGATGCCGTCGAGCATGCGGGCGGAGATGACCGCCTCCATCAACGTCAGCTTGTTGCCCGGGATCATGGTGTACGCGCCGGGGGCGGCGACGTGGCCGCCCATGAAGTAGGTTCGGATCCGCGGCTCGGGGATGATGATCATGTCCTTCGGGCGGATGACGACGTTGTACTGCATCTCCCCGTTGCGCAGGGCGTCGAAGGGGATGCGGATGACGCGGGTTTCGCCTTGGGATTCGGGGGCATTGAATGCGAAGCCCTCGCCGGTGGTGGTTGCGCCGGTGGCGTCATCCGTCGTCTGGGCGGCGGCGCGGGGCGGGGCGGCGTTCTGCGCTTCCTGTTCCGCGGGTTGCGCGGGCGCCGCGCCGGCGGGCGGTTCCTGGGCGCCGACCCGCACGGACTTGCCGTCGATGATGATGAACCGTCCTTCGGCCTCCCCCGCGGCCGGCACGGTGGCCGGGGCGTTGGCGGCGGTGGGCGCGTCAGGATCGGGCGCGGTCGTGTCGGGCGCGGTCGTGTCGGGCGCATCGGGCGCGGCAAGATCGTTACCGCGCGACTGCGGCGCCAGCGGGTCGCGCGTGTCGGCCGGCGCCGTCGGGGCGGTCGTCCCGCCGCCGTTCGTCCCCTCGGCCGCGGCCCCGCGTTCTTGCTGGACGTTGCTCGGATCAAACTTGCTCTTGCGGATGATAAAGATTTCATCGACGCCCGCCGCCTGTCCACCGGGGATGTCGCGGGCCTGCACGAGGGCGTTGAGCAACCGGAAGTCGTTGGTGGCGATCTCGTACTCCCCCGGCTGCGCGATCGCGCCCCGGATGCTGTACGTGCGTCCGCGCTTGAGCCGCAGCGTCGTCGAGACCTGCGCTTCCTGAATGATGTTCTCCGACCGATACGCCTCGGCCACGGCCTCGGCGAACTGCTGCTCGGTCAGCCCCTCGGCGCGGACGGGCTGATCGAGCAGCGGGAGGATGACGTTGCCGCTCTCCGTGATCTGGCGCGTGTTGACGCTCTCGATGCCTGCACCGGTCAGGTCGGTGACGGCCACGTCGACGACGTCGCCCGGTCCCATCGTGTAGTCGGTGATCGTCGCCTGGAGGTCTTCGGGGCGCGGCTCTTCGGCGGCGGGGAATTCCGGGTCGAAGACCAGCACGCCGGGGTCGAGCAGCTGGTCGACGATCTTGATCGACAACCGCTCGTGCGCCCCCCCGCGCGTGAGTTCGCTGGGGTCGAGGAAGCTGTTGGCGTTGCACCCGCCAAGCAACGCCGCGACGGCGAGGGCGGCGGCGGCGGAGAGAGCACCATGCTTTTTATTCTGCGGCGATGAAATGCGGGGAAGACGCAAGACGCGCTCCTTTCTAACGGTGTCTACTAAAGTGGACGGACCGTTCAATGGACGGACCGTCCGGCGCCCTCGTTCCAAAAAACGTCGAGCGGCCGGGCATTCTCTCAGAGTCGGCGCGGCGACCGAGGCAGACGCCTGCTCAACCCGTCATCGGGCGAATGGTCCGCAATTCATGATACTTCCCTCGATCTTCCGTGCGACTGAAAGCGCCCCGGCAACTCATCTTGCAGGGCTGCCTGACAAAAGGCAATCTGCACAGCCCGTACGCACACGCCTCGCCCCATGATCGCGCGACGGAGGAACAATGTCTTAAACGTTGTGACTGCAAACACCTCCGACCATCGCTGAGTCCTCCTTGACGCCGCGGGTTCGCCAATCTTTCCGCCGGCGAGCGGGCATGGTCGGTAGGCCGATCAGAGGTGCATTGATCCAGCCGGAGTGATTGCAGGCGGTTCAGCAATCAGAATGGGCGATCAGCCGCCGTTCTGTTGCAACGATCGCACTGTGTCCAGATGCTTCACGTTCTGGTGATATTCCTTTAACAACCGGCGATGCGTGGCGGTGTTCTTGGTGCAGACGAGGACTTGCGGGCGCGGTCGCCGATCGGTTTCGCAATCAAGATCGCAATGTTGGGCGCCGATCTGGGACTGCAGGTGGCTTCGTCGATCTTGAGCCATCTGGAAACGATGCTCATGCGTCGCGGGATCGGAGAGAAACCGATTCAGTTCGGTACAGTCGGCACACTTGCATCTCACGGTCGCTTCACGACGGAAATCCGTCGGCGGTTGCGGAGCGGCGGCGGTCAGCGATTCCAGTTCCCGCTGGCAAACTTCCATCCATCGTGACAACGCGGCCGAGCGAAGACGCGGATGCCTCTTGACGTATTTCCCGATTTCGACCAGCGCCGGCATCTGGACATCCAGTAACTCATATCGTTCGGGTAACGTAGCGATGTGCGCCACGACACGCGACAGCAAATCGTCTGCTTCGATGGCCATCAGCGCCCGGGCAAGCTCGCTTAAGAAACCATCTCAAGTCGTGAGTCGGTGCAGTCGGCGGTACCAGAGCAGCGCACAGGCGAGTTGCACGACGGCCAGATAATTCTCCGCCTTCTTCTCGTAGCGGATCAAGATCCCGCGGCAGCGGTTCAGCCACCCGA
>JBBSLV010000227.1:0-6818 GCA_038233535.1 Tepidisphaerales bacterium
ACGCCGCCGACGCCTTCGACGTCAGCCGCGAGCCCAAGCACATCCGCGAGATGTACGGCGAGGGCACGCAGGCGCGGCAGATCCTCATCGCGCGGCGCTTAGTGGAGCGCGGCGTACGCTTCGTCCAGGTCTGGCACGGCGCGGGCCAGCCGTGGGACAATCACGACGACATCGAAGTCAACCACCGCAACCTCGCCAAGCAGTGTGACCAGGCCATCGGCGCGCTGCTGAAAGACCTGAAGCAGCGCGGGATGCTCGAAGACACGCTCGTCATCTGGGGCGGCGAATTCGGCCGCACGCCAACCGTCGAGCTGCCCATGCCCGGCGCCAACGCCGGCAAGATCAACGGCCGCGACCACAACCACTACGGCTTCTCAATGTGGATGGCCGGCGGGGGTGTGAAGGGCGGGTACGTCCACGGCGCGACCGACGAGTTCGGCTTCAAAGCCGTCGAGAACCCCGTCCACGTCCACGACCTGCACGCGACGATCCTGCACCTGATGGGCTTCGACCACCAGACCTTCACCTACCGCTACGCCGGCCGCGATTTCCGCCTGACGGACGTGCATGGGCATGTCGTCAAACAACTGCTCGCCTGACCGGTCTCGCCCGTTCAAATCGCGCGCTGCATGCCGTTGTGTTGAAACGCACGGGTTGAAAGCACGGGTTGAAAACCCGTGCTACACAACATTCACACGCTCCCAGGATGACATGCGCTGGCCCGGACGCGTGCTCACAGCACCCCGTATTTCTCGTACGCCGCGACGGCCTTCATGCCGGCCTTGATCGCATCGCGCGTGAGGTTCTCGGCATGAACCTTCTCCCACGCGCGGCGGACGGCTTCGGCCTCGATCTCCCGCGGGCAGACGACGACGCCGTCGATGTCCGCGATCACCAGGTCGCCCGGCGCGAAGCGCACGCCGTCGAGTTCCACCGTCACGTCGGCGTCCACGACGCGCTGGCGGTTCATGCTGTCGTACACGCACGTGCCGCGGGCGAAGACGGGGAAGCGCATCGCCCGCATTTTTTCCACGTCGCGCACCGCGCCGTCGACGATCGCGCCGACGCACCCGCTGTTCCGCGCCGCCGTCGAAAGCAGCTCGCCCCAGATCCCCGACCGCATCGATCCCCCCGCGGCCGCGATCAGCACGTCGTCCGGGCGGCAACCATCGACCGCCTTCAGCTCCAGGTCGTACGGATTGGGATCGACGTGGGCCATGTCCACCCACAGCGTCGTTTTGCACCGCCCAACGATTCGTTCGATCCCCGTCAGCGGGGGCAGTTGCAGTCGCGGCGACTGATTTCGATAACCAAGACCGTCCAGCGCATCAGCGAGCACGGCGCTGTACAACTCGCGGCGCATCATCTCCAGCGTGACTTCACCCTTGCTCATCGAACCTCGCTGACCCTCGCTCGCGCGGCGCGCGCGTTTGACGCGGGCGACATGCCCGATGATCCTGATCTTCGCCGCCGGACGCGGCAAGCTCAACACCCCCCCCCCAACATGCGCGTCGGAATCATCGCCCTCCAGCACGAGTCGAACACGTTCCTCGCCGCGCCCACCACGCTGGAGGACTTTCAGCGCGGCGTGCTCGCGACGGGCGACGAAATCCTGCAATACTATGAGCCGGCGCACCACGAGGTGGGCGGGTTCATTCAGGGGTTGCGCAACGCGGCCATTGAGTTCGTCCCGATCTTCGCCGCCTGGGCGACGCCCGGCGGCGCGATCACCGCGGAAACGTACCGCGCGCTGCTGGACATGATGCTCCGCGGGATAGACTCCGCCGGAGTGCTCGATGGGCTGCTCGTCGCGCCGCACGGGGCCGGCGTATGCGAACCCGAGCCGGACATGGACGGGCACTGGCTCACGACGTTGCGCCGGCGCATCGGCCCGAAGTCGCCGATGATCGGCACGCTCGACCTGCACGCGAACGTCTCGCGTCGGATGATTGAGTCATGCGACGCGACAATCGGTTACCGCACGAACCCGCACCTCGACCAGCGCGCCCGCGGGCTTGAGGCCGCAGCCCTGATGACCCGCACGCTGCGCGGCGAGATCCGCCCGACGCAGGCGGCGGCGTTCCCGAACGTCGCGATCAACATCGCTGCGCAGGAGACCGACGCCCCGCCGTGCAGCGCCCTGATCGCCGCGGCCGACGTCGAACGCGCCAGGCCGGGCATTCTGTCAAACAGCACGGTGCTCGGCTTCCCCTACGCCGACGTGCCCGAGATGGGCAGCAGTTTCATCGCGGTCACCGATAACGATCCACCCCTCGCTCAGCGCTCGGCTGACGCCCTGGCGGACTGGCTGATCGCGCGCCGCCACGACTTCGTCGGCGCCCTGCCCAATGTCGATGAGGCCGTCGAGCAGGCGATGCGCCTCGTCGGCCCCGTCTGTCTGCTCGATGTCGGCGACAACGTCGGTGGCGGCTCGCCGGCGGACGGAACGCTCATCGCCCACGCCCTGCATGCCCGCCGCGTCCGCTCGTTCGTCTGTCTCTACGACCCGGCAGCGGTTCAACGTGCATCTGATGCGGCTCCCGGCGCTTCGATCGAACTCGATATGGGCGGGAAGACCGACGACCTGCACGGCAACCCGCTGCGCGCGATGGTGACCGTCATCAGTCTTCACGACGGCGAGTTCACCGAATCCCAGCCCCGGCACGGCGGGAAGACCCGCTACGACATGGGCAGGACCGCGATCGTCGAGACGACAAGCGGGTTGACCGTCCAACTCACCTCCCGCCGCACGCCGCCGTTCAGCCTGAACCAGTTGCTCTCGTGCGGGATTGAGCCGGCCCGATACCATGTCCTCGTCGCCAAGGGCGTGAACGCCCCCATCGCGGCGTACCGCCCGGTGTGTCGTCACATCCTCCGCGTCAACACCCCCGGCGTGACGACGGTAGACATGACCCTCCTCCCCCACCGTCACCGCCGACGGCCGATGTTTCCGTTCGAAGAGATTTAGATGGGTTACGACGTCCAGCCGCGGCGGTGGAGACTGCGAACGATGTCTTCGACGGCCGCATCCCTAGGCAGCGTCGCCGCCAGCCGCAAGTCGGGTTCGGGCTGGCCGACACCCCGGTCCCCCACCGTCACTGCGACGACACGATCGGCGCCGACGGTTTCCTTCGCCAGTTGCCGCGCCTCGGTTTGTTGCTCCCCAGAGACCACGCAGACGGCGAAAAGGCCCGCATCGCACAGCAGTCGCGCGGATGCGGCGATTTGCCGGACGTCATTGCCCGACCCATCGCCCTCGATTACGTACCCGACCAATCCCGCGTCGAACAACGCGCGTTCCAGCGCATAGGCGAGCGGTGACGCGCCCGCGCCGTCGGACCCGCTGATCCACACGCAGAACGGCTGCTGCTTGAGCCGCTCCCGCCGCTCACTTTCGCGGACCCGGCCGCTCGCTTCCGTCGGGCTGGCCGACCGCTCGATCCGCGGCGCGGATTCGTCCGGCTCAAGTCGCTCGCGATCGAGCAGCATCCCGGCGCCGACCGTGTTGTGCGTCTCGCGGTCGATGACGATGAACGATCCTGACGCCCGATTGCGCGTATACGCGTCGTACACAATCGGTCGGGACAGCTCCAGCACGCAGCGCCCGATCTCGTTCAGTTCCAGCGCGTCGGCCGGATGCTGGCGCAGCGCGTTGACGTCGACGCGGTAGCGGATGCTCTTCACGAACCCCGGCACCTTGCGCGTGCCGTGCTTGATGACGTACTGCCTGGTCGGCGTCAGCGGCTCTTTCGCCATCCACACCACCATCGCCTCGAGCGTCGTGTTGACGCGGGGGATGTTGTTGGGGTGCACGAGCACGTCGCCGCGGCTCACGTCGATGTCGTCGGCGAGCGTGAGGGTCACCGCCATCGGGGGGAACGCTTCGGGTACGTCGCCGTCCGGTCCGATCACGCGCACGACGCGCGAGCGCACGCCGGACGGAAGCGAGACCACCTCCTGCCCCGGCCGAACGATCCCCGACGCCGGCGTGCCCATGTACCCGCGGAAGTGCAGGTCCGGGCGCGACACGAACTGCACGGGAAAGCGGAAGTCGATCAGGTTGCGGTCGGAGGCGATGTGCACCGTTTCCAGGTGGTGCAAAAGGCTCGTCCCCTCGTACCAGGGCATGTTCCGCGTCCGGCCCGTGACGTTGTCGCCGGCCAGCGCGCTGATGGGGATGAACGTCACGTCCGGCACGTCCAGCCGCGTGGAGAATTCCGTGAAATCAGTGACGATTCCGTCAAACGGCGCCCGCTCATATCCGACGAGGTCCATTTTGTTGACCGCGACCACCATGTGCTTGATGCCGAGCAGGCTGGCGAGAAACGCGTGGCGACGCGACTGCGTCACCACGCCCTGGCGCGCGTCGATGAGAATGATCACCAGGTCGGCCGTGCTCGCGCCGGTGACCATGTTTCGCGTGTACTGCTCGTGCCCGGGGGTGTCGGCGATGATGAACTTGCGGCGCGGGGTGGCGAAGTAGCGATAGGCGACGTCGATCGTGATGCCCTGCTCGCGCTCGGCCTTGAGCCCGTCGGTGACGAGCGACAGATCGAGCTGCCCGCCCGCGCTGCCGCGCCGCGTGGACGCCGACTGCACCGCCTCGAGCTGGTCCTCGAAGATCCCCTTGCTCTCGAACAGCAGCCGGCCGATAAGCGTGCTCTTGCCGTCGTCGACGCTGCCGGCCGTCACAAGCCGCAGCAGGCTGATCGTGTTCTTCTCCTGCTGAAGCAGCTCGGAAACGTTGGAGGGGTGGGTGTCCATCAGAAATACCCCTCGCGCTTTTTCTCTTCCATCGACCCCTCGCGATCCTTATCGACCGCGCGGTTCTGGCGTTCGCTGTTGCGCGCGACCATCACCTCCGCCACGACCTTCTCCAGCGTGTCGGCGCTGCTCTCGACGGCGCCGGTGCACAGCTGGCAACCGAGGGTGCGGAACCGCACGAGGCAGCTTTCGACCGTCTCGCCTGGCCGAGGCTCGACGATGTCGCCGGCATAAACCAGCATTCCGTCCCGGCGGATGACGGGCCGCTCTTTGGCGTAGTACAGCGGGACGATCGGGATCTTCTCCTGGACGATGTACATCCACACGTCCAGCTCCGTCCAGTTGCTCAGCGGGAACACGCGGAAGCTGTCGCCGGGCGCGTGCGACGTGTTGTACAGGTTCCACAGCTCCGGGCGCTGGTTTTTGGGATCCCACTGTTGGAACTTGTCGCGGAAGCTGAGGACGCGCTCCTTGGCGCGGCTCTTTTCCTCGTCGCGCCGCGCCCCGCCGAACGCGGCGTCGAACTTGTGCTTGATCAGCGCGTCCACCAGCGTCTGCCGCTTCAACACGTCCGCGCACATCGTGCACGACCAGCACTCCGGCCCCCCCACACGGGCCAGCGCCTCATCGTTCCGTGCCACGATCAGCTCGGCGCCGACTTCCCTGGCCAGCCGGTCGCGGTACTCGATCATCTCGGGGAACTTGAACGACGTGTCGATGTGCATCAACGGGAACGGCAGCCGCCCGGGCGCGAATGCCTTGCGGGCCAACTGCATCATGACGGCCGAGTCCTTGCCGACGGAGAACAGCATCACCGGGTTTTCACACTCGGCGACCACCTCGCGCATGATGTGGATGCTCTCGGCCTCCAGTTGGGCCAGGTGTGTCAATGTGTGCTTCATGCTCTTCATCACCGCCGGCGGTCCCGGTTCATCTCGGACCCGACCCCAAGGTCGCATCCACCCTAAATGATAGGTTCCGGCTCATCAGGCGTGGCGTCGCACGACGCAGCGGGGCCTTGACCGGCGATTTGAGCGTGGCACGTTCCGCGCAGCAAGGGAGCGCGAGCCGGAATTCTTCGGGATGGGGTGGCGAGGGTTCGGGGTTCGGGTTCGGGGTTCAGTAAAGACCCGGCCCGCTTCTTCCTGAACCCTGAACCCCGAACCCCGCACCCTCCGGGCATCATGCTGTGGGCCGGATGACGACTCGGCCCGCCTCCACGCCGATCAGCACCGCCCCGCCCAATTCCAGCGAGACGCGCACGGCACCGGGCATGGACCCGATGACGTGGTGAAACGACGCGGCCCGCAGCAGGATGAAGCTGACCAGCATCGCGATGCCGGCGCACGCCAGCGGAAAGCGCAGCGGCCGGCGCCCCGCCGACCGGAGGATCGCCCCCGCCGCGATGAACAAGCAGACGCCCACCCCGGCGATGAACAGCGCCTGGAGCGTTCGGCGGTGGTCGTCCAAACCGGTCGTCATGGCCACCTCGCGCCCCACCGCCGTCACTCCGCCGTGCAGGTCGAGTTGCTTGTTGACCGTCAGCGCGAGCAGCACGACCCCCAGCAGGAACCAGAATCGCGGGAAACGGTCCGATCCCGCCCCGCCCCGACGCTCGCGCCGCCCGGCGGCGAAGCAGCAGACCGCAGCCAAGGCGTACACTCCGGTGATCGTCCACCCCTCAAGGGTGGGGTCGCCCATCAGGATCATGGGCAGGCCCCACTGGAACATACCTCGATATCCATTTCCCTGTTAAAACGCTACAGAAGGCTCTTACGGCCCATCTCGCCTATCTTGTTACCCGTGGAAAGCACGAGACTTGCAACCCCCTAACCGCATCTTCATTTAGAAACCATCTTAAGTCGTGAATCGGTGCAGTCGCCTGAACCACAGCAGGGCACAGGCGAGTTGCACGACGGCCAGATAATTCTCCGCCTTCTTCTCGTAGCGGATCAGGATCCCACGGCAGCGGGTCAGCCACCCGATCGTCCGCTCCACGACCCAGCGCCGGGCGGGGTGGTTGTTCTCGCCGGTCTGGGGGTCGAGCTTCTCCT